>DASXQC010000832.1:0-3091 GCA_036493235.1 Reyranella sp. | reverse complement strand
TGGCCTTCCTCGCCCGGCGGCAGGACGTTGCCCTCGCTGTCGACGATGGCGACCTTGCGGCCGGGGCAGGCGCGGCCGCACGAGCCCGGCCGGACCTCGAACCAGTCCGGCGAGTTGAGGGTCATCAGGTTCATCTCGGTCTGGCCGTAGCCCTCCGAGATGGTGGCGCCGAACGTCTCCCGGCCCCAGGCCAGCAACTCCTCGCCCATGGCCTCGCCGCCGGTGAAGAGGGCGCGCAGGGCGTAGTCCCAGCGCCGCCGCGGCTCCTGCACCTGGCGCATCATCTTGAGCGCGGTCGGCGGGATGAAGCTCACCCCGACCCGGTGCTTGGCCAGCATGGCGAAGGCGCGCTCGGGATCGAACTTGGCGAAGCGGTGCGCCAGCACCGGCGTGCCGTAGTACCAGGCCGGAAACAGCGCATCGTAGAGGCCGGCGATCCACGCCCATTCGGCCGGCGTCCACATGATCTCGTTGCCGCGCGGCCAGTGGCCGAGCATCTGCTCGACCGCCGGGATGCAGCCGATCATCATCCGGTGGGCATGCAGGGCGCCCTTGGGCTGCCCCGTGGTGCCCGAGGTGTAGATCAACAGCGCCGGATCCTCGGCGTGTGTGTCGACGGTCCTGAAGCTGTCCGAGGCAGCAGCGAGCTGGCGGTCCCAGTCGAGGAACTCCGCGCCATCCTTGCCGGCGCCGATCACGATGATCGTCTTCAGGTGCGGCAGCTTCTCGCGCACCGCCAGCACCTTGGGCAGCTGGCTCATGTCGGTGATCAGCACCGAGGCCTCGGCGTTGCTCATCCGGTACTCGAGCGCCTCTTCGCCGAACAGGGTGAACAGCGGCAGCACCACCGCGCCCATGCGGTAGCCGGCGAGATGGCAGATCGTGAGCTCGGCGCTCTGGCTCAGGAACACCGCGACGCGGTCGCCCTTTTTGATGCCCCGCGAGACCAGCGTGTTGGCGAGGCGTGAGCTCGCGGCGAGGAGCTGGCCGAATGTCCAATGGCGCACACTGCCGCCGCCATCCTCGACGATCATGGCGAGCGTGTTGGGCTCGTGGCGCTCGCACACCGCGCGGCCGATGTTGAACCGCTCCGGCACGGTCCAGCGGAACTGCCGCATCGCCTCGTCGTAGGGAAGTCCGCGCGGGATCATTGGGTGATCACCTTGCCGGCCAGGAGTTCCTCGTGCGTCGGCACCCAGATCGAGTTGGCCGGCGTGTCGACCACCTTGCGCGCGAACTCCGGCGTCAGCCGCGCGCTGTAGATCAGGAAGTTGCGGATGTCGCGGTTGGCGTCCTGCATGTCGCTCTCACCCATGCCGGGAAAGCTGGCGGCATGGAAGCCCAACCGTCCGCTGGGCGAGACCATGCGTTGCACGCCGCCCAGGAACGCCAGCGTGCAGGCCGAGGCGCAGCCCCGGTCGACGCGCGTCGAGAGCTTGCGATCGCGGAACATGCGGAACAGCTGGAAGCCCACCGAGACGCGGCCGCCAGGCCCCTGGAGGACCACTTCGCGGATGGTTTTGTTCCGGTCGAGCGCGCGCCGCACCGTCTCCTCGCTATAGGCGCTGTAGGCGCCCGACACGGAGAGCGTCCGCCCGTCGTCGCTCACGTCGACATCGAGATCGCCGATCGCCGTGTCGCCGGTGCGGATCGCCCACAGCTCGGCGAGCGCGGGCACGGCGCGGTCGTGTATCGTGAGGCCGATCAGCCCGACCGTCGCCAGGCCGATCACCGCCGACACGGCGAACAGCCAGGGCCGCGAGCGTTGTGCCGCGCGGACGATCAGCAGGATCTGCCAGATCGCGAACAGCGCGCCGGCGGTGCACAGCACGGCCGGGATGGCGATATGCACCATGGTGATCCGGCTGCTGTTGAACACGGCCATCGACACGCTGCCCAGCCCGATCAGCAGCGCCAGTGCCGCCCAGACGCCGCGGTAGTACAAGGATTGGCCGAACGGCGCCGTGCCGTCGTGCCATACCGGCACGCCTTCGGGCCGCACGCGCTTGGCGCCGCCGCGATAGCCGAGGGCCGCGGCCTGCGCATCATCCATTGCGTTCGGTCCCAGACGGATCTCGCGGGCCTTCAGCGCGCGGGCCGCCTGTTCGGCGAACTCCTGCAGTATCTGCGCCTGCATGAGGTCGGGCGCGCGCAGATGAAGCAGCTCGATATGGCGCTCGGCCTGCAGCAGGTCGAGCACGGCCGAGGGACCGTACGGCCCATCGATCACGAAGATGGCGTGATGCGCGTCCGCTGCCTGCGGCACGAGGCCGGGCACCAATGTGGCCAAAGCGCCCGAATCTTCCTCGGTGGCGCGGCGGATGCGGGGTGTTCCCATGGTTGGCTGCGCGATATGCTGCGGCAGTTCCCGTGGAGCGTCTACCATATGTCCCCCGACGATCATGCCTATGCGCCCGTAAGGGTCGGGCGCAGTGCCGAGGAAGGCATCCGGACCATGCCGTCGGTCTGCCCGCACGACTGCACCAGCACCTGCGCGCTGGAAGTCGAGCGCCTCAGCCCGACGCGGATCGGCCGCGTGCGCGGCTCGCAGCGCAATGACTACACCGCCGGCGTGATCTGCGAGAAGGTCGCGCGTTACGCCGAGCGCATCCATCATCCCGACCGGCTGATGAAGCCGCTGCGCCGCGTCGGCCCCAAGGGCAGCAAACAGTTCGCCGAGATCTCGTGGAAGGACGCGCTCGACATCGTCGCCGAGCAGTTCATCGCCAAGGCGCGCCAGCACGGCAGCGAGACGATCTGGCCGTACTACTATGCCGGCACGATGGGCCTGGTGCAGCGCGACGGCATCAACCGCCTGCGCCACGCGATGAAGTACTCGCGCTGGTATGGAACCATCTGCGTGGCGCTCTCCGACACCGGCTGGATCGCCGGCACCGGGGTGAAGCGCGGCGCCGACATGCGCGAGATCGACGAGCATTCGGATCTGGTGGTGATCTGGGGCGGCAACCCGGTGAACACCCAGGTCAACGTCATGACCCACGCCATGAAGGCGAAGAAGCGTGGCGCGAAGATCGTCGTGGTCGATCCGTACCGCACCGGCACGGCCGAGCAGGCCGACGTGCATCTCGCC
>DASXQC010000831.1:0-2524 GCA_036493235.1 Reyranella sp. | reverse complement strand
CTGCTCGACGAGCCGACCGCCGGCGTCGATCCCAAAGCTCGGCGCGCCTTCTGGGACGAGATCCATGCCTACGCAGCCGACGGCATCACCGTGCTGGTCTCGACCCACTACATGGACGAGGCCGAGCGCTGTCACGAGATCGCCTACATCGCCTACGGCGAGCTGATGGCACGCGGCAGCACCGCGGACATCATCAAGCAGTCCGGCCTCTCCGCCTTCATCGCCCGCGGCCCTGGCGCCGATCGCCTGGCCCCCAAGCTGCGCGACGCCGAGGGCGTCACCGCCGCCGCCGCGTTCGGCGCGACTCTCCACGTCTGCGGCCCCGACCACGACGCGCTGGTCCGCGCCATCGAGCCGTTCCGCCACGACGAGAACCTCCACTGGGAGGAAGCCGAACCAACCCTCGAAGACGTCTTCATCCACCTGATGGGCCGAGCCCGCGACAACGCGCTCGACGGCTGATGATGTACGCCTATCCGCTTCATGCTCTGCCGGCGCATTCCCACCCCCTCACCCTGAGGAGCCGCACACAGTGCGGCGTCTCGAAGGGTGGGCGCGAGCACCGTGCCTGTTGCCCACCCTTCGAGACGCATCGCTGCGCGATGCTCCTCAGGATGAGGGAGAGTGGGTTGCAGCAGGGGAAGCTCTAACCCATGTGGCAGCGCCTCCTCGCCATCATCGTCAAGGAGATCCAGCAGCTGCGGCGCGACCGGCTGACCTTCGCCATGATGTTCGGCGTGCCGATCATGCAGCTCCTGCTGTTCGGCTACGCCATCGACACCGACCCGCACCACCTGCCCGCCGCCGTGGTCTCGGCCGATGACACGACGATCACCCGGACCATCGTCTCGGCGCTGTCGAGCACCGGCTACATGACCTTCACCGAGCGGCCGCACAGCGAGGCCGAAGCCAACGCGCTGCTGCAGCGCGGCGAGGTGCAGTTCGTGGTGACGATCCCATCCGACTTCACGCGCCGGCTGGTGCGCGGCGAGCGCGCGCAGGTGCTGATCGATGCCGACGCGACCGACCCTCTCGCCGCCGCCAATCCATTGGCCTCGGCGCAGCCCGCGATCGAGCAGGCGCTGAAGCGCGACCTGATCGGGCCGCTGGCCTCGCTCAATCCCAAGCCGGGCGCGGTCGAGCTGGTGCTGCAGCGGCGCTACAATCCCGAGGGCAAGGCGCGGCTCAACATCGTGCCCGGCCTGCTGGCGGTGATCCTCACCATGACCATGGTGATGATGACCGCGCTGGCCGTCACGCGAGAGCGCGAGCGCGGCACGATGGAGAACCTGCTCGCGATGCCGGTGCGGCCGATCGAGGTGATGATCGGCAAGATCGTGCCCTACATCGCCATCGGTTCGGTGCAGGTGATCGTGATTCTGCTGATCTCGCGCCTGCTGTTCGGCATCGTGACCGAGGGCAGCGTCGCCCTGCTCGGCCTCGGCACGGCGCTGTTCATCACCGTCAACCTCGCGATCGGCTTCACCATCTCGACGGTGACCCAGAACCAGCTGCAGGCGATGCAGGCCTCGGTCTTCTTCCTGCTGCCCTCGATCCTGTTGTCGGGCTTCATGTTCCCGTTTCGCGGCATGCCGCAATGGGCGCAGTGGCTGGGCGAGGTTCTGCCCGCCACCCACTTCATGCGCGTGGTGCGCGGCCTGATGCTGAAGGGCGCCGGCTTCGGCGACGTCTCCGCCGAGCTGGCAGCGATGGTCGGGCTGTTGTTGGTCGTCTCCGCGGTCGCGATCAGCCGCTACCGGGTGACGCTGGATTAGGTCATTGGACCGCG
The DNA here is from genome assembly GCA_036493235.1 of Reyranella sp. GTDB lineage: Bacteria > Pseudomonadota > Alphaproteobacteria > Reyranellales > Reyranellaceae > Reyranella. The sequence goes on along the minus strand of DASXQC010000831.1, from coordinate 735 downwards.
CGCTTCCAGCGCGCTGATGATCACGAGGCGCGCAGGATTCGCGCGGTTCAATGATCTAAACGCCGAGGTGGCGGTGGAGGATCTCGGGCTGAGCTTGCAGCGCCTGCTTGGGCAAGGACTCGACGATGTGGCCGTTGTTCAGGATGTAGACGCGGTCGGCGAGCGTGAGCGCGGCGGAGATGTTCTGTTCGACCACGACGATCGTCTGGCCTGCCTCGGCGAGCCGGCGGCAGGTCGCCAGCAGGTCCTGCACGATCACCGGCGCCAGGCCCTCGAACGGCTCGTCGAGCAGGACCAGCTGCGGGTCGCGGATCAGCGCGCGGCCGATCGCCAGCATCTGCTGCTCGCCGCCCGACAGGTCGGTGCCGCGGCTGGTGCGGCGCTCCTTCAGCCGCGGGAACATCTCCCAGATGCGTTCGATCGGCCAGCGCTTGGGCGCACTCAAGCCCGCCAGCACCAGGTTCTCCTCGACGTTGAGGCTGCCGAAGATGCGGCGATCTTCCGGCACCAGCTGCATACCTGCTTTCGCGATCACATGGCTCTTGCGGCCGGCGAGGTCCGCACCATCGAGCATGATCGTGCCGCCGCGCGGCCTCACCACGCCCATCAGGCTCTTGAGCGTCGTGCTCTTGCCGGCGCCGTTGCGGCCGAGCAGCGCCACCACCTCGTTGCGCTCCACCTTCAGCGACACATCGAACAGGATGTGCGAATCGCCGTAGTAGGAGTTCAGGCCGT
>DASXQC010000830.1:0-5549 GCA_036493235.1 Reyranella sp. | reverse complement strand
ATCGTCGGCGACACGCCGGGCTTCCTGGTCAATCTCGGCGGCACGGCGATCGGCACCGAGGGCCTGCGCATCTATCAGGAGGGCCGCGCTTCGGTCAGTCAGGTCGACGCGGTGATGCGCGACGCCTGTGGCTTCCGCATGGGCCCGTTCGAGCTGATGGACCTCACCGGCATGGACGTGAACTTCCCGGCGCGCAACATCATCTACGAAGGCTTCTTCCACGACCGGCGCATGACGCCGAGCCCGTACCACGAGAGCCTCTATGCGGCGGGCAAGCTCGGCCGCAAGACCGGTGGCGGCTGGTACGGCTATGACGCCAAAGGCGCCAAGGTCGATCCCGGCGCCGACCACCTGCCGTCGGTGCCGCCCGCCACAGCTGCGGTGGTGATGGACAGCCACAACGAGAAGCTGGTCCAGCTCGTGGTCGCGGCGGGCGCGAAGACCCTCGCGGCCGACGACGGCAAGAGCCCGATCCTGATCGCGCCGATCGGCAAGGACGCCACGACCACCGCGGTCGAGCGCGGCCTCGATCCAAAGCGCACCGTTGCGATCGACCTGACGGGCGACGCGAACAAGCGTGTCACGATCATGATGCCGCCCAACGGCGACCCTCAGGTGCGCGACGCGGCGGCGGCGATGTTCGCCAAGGCCGGCACCAAGGTGACCGTGATCAAGGACTCGCCCGGCTTCATCGCCCAGCGCATCGTCTCGATGATCGCCAATCTCGGCTGCGAGATGGCGATGATCGGCATCGCCTCGGCAGCCGATGTCGACACGGCGATGACGCTCGGCCTGAACTATCCGCGCGGCCCGTTGGCGCTTGCCGACTGGCTGGGCGTGAAGGAGTGCCATGAGATCCTGGTGCAGCTGCAAGCCATCACCGGCGACGACCGCTACCGCCCCAGCCAATGGCTGCGCCGCCGCGCCATGCTCGGCATGAGTGCCACGACACCGGAGTAACCCATGAAGCCGATCGCCGCGCTGCTCGTCCTGTTGCTGGCGACGTTCCATCTTGCCGCCTGCAAGAATGCACCGGGCGCCGATGGTCGCTACGCCACGCACGACCGCGGCGCTCTGAACCGCGGGCCTTGACCACGACGGCACGGGCGTCACAGATCGATCACCCGTGTGATTGCATACTTTGTGTTTTCATGACGCTGTCGTGAAGACGCAAGGGAGCAGCGTCCATGCGCAATGAAGAAGAGACTTTTGTTGAAGACCGGCGTCGTTTCCTGAAAACCTGCGGGCGGTTCGCGATCGTGACACCGCCGACGATCACTCTCCTGCTGGCATCGGGTCAGCAGAACTTCGCCGTCGCCGGCTCGGGTATGTCGGGCGGCGGTTCGTTGAGCAGCAGCACGACGTACTACGTGCCGCGCGATGACGGCCTGATCAGCGAAAACGGCGGCGTGAAGCCCGGCGACACGATCTGCTGGGCAACCGGCTGCAAGTCGGTCAGCGAGCCACCGAACCTCTAAGGTCTGCCTGCGCGGGACAAAGCATGACGAACCTGGCGCTTCCCGCTGGATTGAGCGTTCATCTCCTCGGCGAGGAAGGCTTGCTTCTCGATTCGCCGCACCAGCGGCTTTACGCCCTGAACGCCTCCGCCACCTTCATCTGGCGGGGACTGTCGGGCGGCAGGACTCCGGCCGAGATCGGCCGGCAGTTCGGCGAGCACTTCGCCGTCCCGCGCGATCTCGCCGTCGCCTATGTGGCCGATGTCCTCGACCAATGTGAGGGACTGCGATCGGGCTGCGCTGTCGCGAACGAAGCACATATCGCAACCGACATCCGACGGTTGGCCCTGCAGCCGGGTCGTGCCGGGCGCGTCGAGACCTGCGTGCTGCTGGGCAACATCTTTCGCATGAACTACCGCAGCGACGGTCTTGCCGAGCGGATCCATCCGTTGCTGTATTTCGGCCGCCCGACCGACGCCGCTCCGGAAGGCGCCGTTACCGACGTCATCGTGGTGCCGGCGGAGTCGGGCATCGCCGTGATCGCCGGGGGCGAGGTGATCGGCGCGTGCGACAGCCTCGAGGCCGCCGCCGTGGCGGTCAGGGCCTGCCTGATCCAGCTCGCGATCCGGACGAGCGGCGGACTATGCGCTATCCACGCCGGCGCCGTCCGGCGCGGCGGCGCCGCGCTGCTTCTTCCCGGCGATGCGGGTCGGGGCAAGAGCAGCCTGTCGGCCGGCCTCGCCGCGCACGGCTTCGAGATGCTGTGCGACGACACTACGCTCCTGTACGGCGAGCCATTGCGGGCGCGCTGCCTGCCGGTCGGGCTCTGCGTCAAGCGCGGCGCCTATCCGGTGCTGGCGACGGATTATCCGCGACTGGCGACGCTGCCGGAGTGGCAGCGTCCCGACGGCCAGCGGGCGCGCTACCTGGTGCCGGGTGAGGACCTGGCATGGGCCGAGCCGGAAGCGACGGCCGAGGTGCGCTGGATCGTCTTTCCCCACTACGCCGCCGACTGCCGCACGAGCCTGAAGCCGCTGCCGCGCCACGAGGCGTTGGCGCGCCTGATCCGTGGCGTCTATTTTCTGTCAGGCACGCTGGACGCGCGCAACCTCGACACGCTGGTCGACTGGATCGAAGGCATCGACTGCTTCGACTTGCCGTTGTCGTCGCTCGACGTCGCCGCCGTGCTGCTGGGCGACCTCTGCCGGTGAACGACCGGCGCGCTCTCGGAAACCTCGCGAACTGCGTGCAGGGCCTGCCCGATCCTGTCTACGACTGGACCGAGGTGCTGCGCATCGCCAACGATCACCTGCTGACTCCGGCGCTGTGGGACGCTCTCGAAGCGACCGCGATCCCGGCGGACGTGCGCGGCTATCTCGCGACGCTCCATCGCCTGAACGGCGAGCGCAACCGGGCGCTGAGGCGACAGGCCGTCGAGCTCATCGCCGCGCTCAACCGGCAGAGCATCACGCCGGCCTTGCTGAAGGGCGGCCTCTGCCTGTTCGACGGGCCCTATGCCGATCCGGCCGCGCGCATGATGCGCGATCTCGACATCCTGGTGCCGCTGGCGAAGCGGGACGAGGCGATCGCCGTCCTGCATGCGCACGGCTATCGGCTGGCGCAGGGCTACGGCGCCGATCATCACGCGTTCGGCGATTTCGCGCGGCCGGGCGATCCGGGAAGCGTCGATCTCCACACCGAGCTCGTCGATCCGTCCCATCTTCTGCCGGCAACCGAAGTCTGGCAGCGCGGCGCCCCGCGGACGGTCGATGGCGTGTGCTATCTCGCGCCGAGCGGTACCGACCGCGTCCTGCACAATCTGCTGCACGCACAGCTCCATCACCTCGGGAACTTCTACCGGGGCACGCTCCAGGTGCAGCAGGTCTACGAGCTCGCCCACCTGGCGCGTCACTTCGGCCCGGCGGTCGACTGGCCCTTCATCGAGCAGCGCCTGCGCGCCCATCGCCTCACGGCGGTGCTGGAATCGCATCTCCTGGCGGCGCATCGGCTGTTCGGCCTCGCCTGGCCGCTCGGTCAGCCAGCCGGACGTGCGGCACGTTTCCACTATCGGCGTTGCGAGCTGCAGTTCGCCAGCCGGCTGCTGCAGTGGCTCGGCGTTCCGTGGGGCAACCTGCGCGGCCCTTTTGCCTGGCATCGCATGCGGGCGCTCTACGGCGCTGCCGGCGGCCCCTTGGCATGGCGCGCCCGTCACCTTGGCCAGTACTTCGCGAAGAAGGGAGTCACTGCCGGACTCGGACGATTGCTCCGGATTCGCTGAATCGCAATGGGCAATGGAGCCGCCGAAAACAACGCAAAACCAGAGGTTGCAGGTCGGCCATTGCCCATAATAGGTGGTTGTATGCGGTGCGAGTAAAATGGCGACTCGATTGAACAGGAGTCGCATCGATGAGTTCGATTTGTCCGCGCCACTGGTCGCTGAAGCAGCGACTGGAGCACCGCAGCATCCGTGATCCGAAAACCGGCTGTATCCTCTGGACTGGCAGTCGTACGACCAACGGCTATGGAGGGCTTCATATCAAGGGGCGCCATTGGCAGGCGCACCGCGCGTCGTGGACAGCGAATCGTGGCGCCATCCCGGCAGGCCTGCTGGTTTGCCATCGCTGCGATGTGCGGACCTGCATCAACCCCGAGCATCTGTTTCTCGGCACGCAAAAAGAAAACATGGCGGACAAGGTCGCCAAGCAGGGTCACGAGCGGCGCACGGAGGAGGGGCCTGAGCGCCGGCCGAGCAAGGCGCCCGAGATCATGCGGATCGAGATGCTGGGCCGCGAGTTCGTCACCCGCGTGCTCGCGATTCGGCCGCTCGAAGCGGCCGTCCGCGCTGAAACACCTCGCCCAGCAGCGCGATCATCGCGCGCCACGAGCGCTCGTCAGCCTGCGCGTCGCAGGTGTGGCCCGGCGGCGGCGAGTCGGCGAGCTCGTGGTTGGTGAAGCCGTGCAGGGCGTGGGTGTAGACCTGCAGATCCCAGTCGACCGGGGCGCGGCTCATGGGGCTCACGAACTCCGTCAACTGCGCCGGCGGCACCAGCGGATCGGCGCCGCCTGGCCTCGCTCGCGCCAGCGACCGACGTCGGAGAAGAGCGCCGTCATCAGCTCGCGTGCCTGCGGCAGGTCGGCGGCGAACAGGCCCTGGCCGTAGAGATCGGCGATGAAGACCACGTAGCCGTGCCCGGCGAGGCGACGGGCATAGGCCTTGGCGGAGTCGCCGATGCGCGCGCGTCGGGGAACATCACGACGCCCGGCTGCGGCGAGGCCTGCGTGGTGTCCCGGACGACCAGGCCGCGGCAGGCGAGGCCGCCATCCTCGTAGTCGACAAACGTTCCTGAGGGGTCATGGCTTCTTCTTTGTTGCCGTCTTCTTCTTCTTCGGTCGTTTGGCCGCGCGAGAAACAGGCGGCGCGGGCTCGTACCCGGTCACCCAGGCGGCATGCCGCGGCAGGTCGTCGGTGATCTCCCACCACGGCGCTTTCGACGAGGCGAAGACGTGAAGCTTCGGGCGCACGCCCGGATCGCCTTCGAGCAAGCCGGCCGGCACGCTTATCGTCTCGAGGTAGGTCGCCTGGCCCGGCACCAGCGATCCGCACTTGGGGCAGAAGGCGCGGAAAGAGCCGGGCGCCGATTCGTAGCGATGGATGGTCTTCTGGCCGCCGAGCCAGCGGAACTTCGACTTCTCGACATGGGCGTAGGTCGCGAAGGAGGCGCCGGTCAGCTTGCGGCAGATCGTGCAATGGCAGTGGGTCAGCGACCGCACCGAATCGATTTCGAAGCGGACGGCGCCGCACGCACAACCACCTTGAAGCATTGTTCAATTCCCCTGAGCTGGCGGCAGAGCACGAACCCGGACCCGTCCGCAGTGGCAAAATGCACATTCGGATCGAGGTTGACGTTTACGTAAAGGTAAACTACCTAACGGCCGCTGGCGGGCCCTCTGGCGCACGGGGGATGGCCGGCCCACAGTCGCCGTCTGGGAGGAGTTGTCCGTGACCGCGTTGGCTGCCCATTACACGTCCGAACACCATATTTTCCGCGAGACCTGCCGGCGCTTCTTCGAGAAGGAAGTGACGCCCTTCCA
>DASXQC010000829.1:0-2902 GCA_036493235.1 Reyranella sp. | reverse complement strand
GGCATGCACGATGGTTTGGAGGTCGCTGCGGTCTTGTGGCGAGAGCGGCCCTCGCTGGCAGAGATCCTCGATGTAGATCCCGCCGCCCGGCCGCAGCGCCCCGGCGAGGTGCGCGAACAGGCGCGGCCGTTCGGGGATGTGAACGATGGCAAGGAAGCTCACGACAGCGTCGACCATCGGCAAGGGATGCGTGAGCGCGTCGCCCTGCAGGTGCGTGACCTTGTCGGCGAGCCCCGTGCGGCGCGTCAGCTCGACGCCCAGCGCATGCAGGTGCGGCTGCAGTTCGAGCGCCGTCACGTGGCAGCCGACCGTGTGGGCGAGGAAGCGCGCCGGCCCGCCGACGCCCGCACCGATGTCGAGCACGTGGCTCGCCGCCGTCAGTCCCAGCACGCGCGCCGCCTCGGCGATCGCCTCGATGCCGTGATAGTGCCATTGGTCGAGCGCGAAGAGCTGCTCGGGCCGCACCGCCGCGCCCGGCGCGATGCCCATCGCCGCCAGCCCCCGCTCGATGCGGTCGACGTGGGTGTAGAGCGGCATGTCGGCGATGGTCATGGCGCCCTCAACGCACGGCCGGCAGGTCCTGCAGGAACGCCGCCAGCTCCTTGGTATAGAACTTCGGGTTGCCGGTGGTGCCATGGCCGCGCGTCTCCGTGCTGGCCGGGATCAGGTAGAGGCGGCTGCCCTTCACCTGCTTCATCGCCGCCTCGGTCAATCCGGTCTCGGGCGGATTGCGCTCGTCGTCGGCCGCGTTGATCGCCAGCACCTTGGCCGTGATGCGCGGCAGCACCGGCGTCGGGTCGTAATCGCCCGACGATTCCCACTGGTAGAGATAGTCGTTGGCGTCGGCCTTCCACGGCGCATGCAGCTTCTCGTCGAGCATCTTGTCGGCCGCCGCGCGGGTCGGCGCGAGCTTGGCATAGGCGAGCGTACCGCCCGACGTCGCCGTGGCGAAGAACACCGCGGCGCGCTGCACGCTCTTCGGCTGCGTGGTGTAGTTGCCGCCGTTCCAGTCGGGATCGTTGCGGATGGTGTCGACGATCAGCCGCCGCATCATCCAGTTGCGCGCCGCCATCGGCGTCGGCTGCGCCGCCATCGGCACGGCAGCGTCGACGAAGTCGGGGAACATGCCGGCCCACAGCCACGACTGCATGCCGCCCATCGAATTGCCCATCACCAGCCGCAGATGCCTGATGCCGAGCCCCTCGGTCAGCAGCCGGTGCTGCGCCTCGACCATGTCGGCGTAGTCGTACATCGGGAACTTCGTCCGCAGGCCGTCCGACGGCTTGGCCGACTGGCCGTGGCCGATCCCGTCCGGCATGACGATGAAATACTTCGTGGCGTCGAGCGGCTGGCCCGGACCGAACAGCTCGCTGGCGAAGCCCGCCGTCAGCAGACCTGTCCCTGAGCCGGTGGTCCCGTGCAGCATCAGCACGGCCGGGTTCTTCGGGTCGCCGATCGTGGTGTAGTGCAGCTTCAGCGCCGGCATGGTCTCGCCGGTGTGGAACTTGAAGTCCTTCGCCATCCAGTCGCCCTGCTTCGGCGCCGGATAGTCGGCGGCCGCGGCCGGCAGCGCGAACATCATCGCCAGCATGGCGAGCAAACGGCGCATTCTTTCCTCCCCTGTCTTTCCTTCCGATGACGGGTCGCAGCCTAGCTTAAATAGGCGTAGAGTCAGCCGCCATGCGCGCCCTCGAGACCGCGACGGTCTACTTTGGCACGTTTTTCGTCATCGGGTACGTGGCCAAGCGGCTGCTCGACCGCTACATGACGAAGAACGGCTCGGACCTGCGCGAACTGCGAGAGCAGAACAAGGGCGGCGGCAAGCAGAGCCGCTTCCTGCTGGGCGGCTGGTACAAGGATTAGCGCCGACGCCAGGCCTGCAGATGGCCGAGCAGGAAGCGATCGGCCACGAGGTGCAGCGCCTTGACCGTGGCGGAGGTCGCCACGATCACCACGCACAGCGCCGTCGCCGCCGCCGTCGTCCCCGCCTCCTCGATGTTCACCGCCGCGACCGAGGCAAGCTTGGTGTCGGGCGAGTAGAGGAAGATCACGCTCGATACCGTCGTCATGCCGTTGACGAACAGGTAGATCGCAATGTCGAGGATCGCCGGCAGGCAGATCGGCGCGGTGACCCGGGCGAAGGTCCGCCAGACCGGCACCTTGAGCGAGGCCGACACCGCCTCGAACTCCGGATCGATCTGCTTCAGCGCCGTCGTCGCGGTGAGATGGCCGACCGTGTAGAAGTGCGCCACCGTGTTGATCACCAGGATCGCCATGGTGCCGTAGAGGACGTTCAGCGGGTTGGCGGCGGCATTGAAGAAGAAGATGTAGCCCAGGCCCAGCACCAGCCCGGGCACCGCCATCGGCAGGAAGGCGAGCAGCCGCACCAGGTCGCGCAGGAGCCAGAAGCCCTTGGTCTTCTCGGCGAGCCATGCGCCGATGAAGGTGAGCGCCGTGCCGAAGAACGCCGCGCCGGCCGCCATGGTGAGCGAGTTGAAGTAGCTGTCCCAGCCGTTGGCGTCGAACGTCTCGAACTTGTAGTTCGCCCAGGTGAGCGCGAGGTTGTACGGCCAGTACTTGATCAGCGAGCCCCACACCGCCATGCCCAGGATGGCGAGGATGCCGGCAGCCACGGCGCTGCAGAACAGCGTGTAGAAGAGGTCGCGGCCGAGCTTGCGGCGCGGCACCAGCGGCACGGCGCGGGCGGTCAGCAACGCCACCTGCCGGCGCTGCACGAAGCGGTCGACGGCGAAGGCGAGCGCCGCCGGCGCCAGCAGCACCATGCCGATCACCGCGCCCATCGAGAAGTTCTGCTGGCCGATCACCTGCTTGTAGACGTCGGTCGCCAGCACATTGAAGTTGCCGCCGATCACCTTGGCGATGCCGAAGTCGGTGATCACCA
>DASXQC010000828.1:0-2285 GCA_036493235.1 Reyranella sp. | reverse complement strand
CCTCGGCTGCCGCTGGGCGTCTCCCAGTAAAAATTCATCCTTAGGACAGCTCGCACCGAGGTGTTACAATGGTATTCACTACTGGCGCGTTGAAGGAACTGCAATGCGCGGATGGAACATGGTGGCCGTCAGTCTAGTCTGAAGTTTGCACTGTGCGCTGTGGTTTTCGCCAAGTTTTCTGCGGCTGACGGCTCGCCAGGTTTCGTTTTTGTGTCCATGTAAAGGGCTTGCGTCGGACGCCGAAGCGTGATTCGATTCGGCGATGTTCATCGAGACGGTGCCCAATCGCAACTCGCCGCCCGCGGTTCTGCTGCGCGAGAGCTATCGCGAGGGCAAGCGGGTGAAGAAGCGCACGCTGGCCAACCTGAGCCAGCTGCCGGCTGCGGTGGTCGACGGGCTGCGGGGACTACTTAAGGGCGGGATCGTGATTGGGGCGGCTAGCGGCGACGATGGGCTCCGGATCGAGCGCAGCCTGCCCCATGGTCATGTCGGGGCGGCGCTTGGGATGGTGCGCAAGATCGCCCTCGACCGGCTGCTGTTGAGCACGGCCAAGGACGAGCAGTCGGTGCGCTGGCGTGACCTGATCGTGGCAATGATCGTCGACCGGCTGGTGGCGCCACGCTCGAAGCTCGGGTTTGTGCGGGCAGTGGGGCCGGGCACGGCCTGTACGAGCCTGGGCGAGATACTCGGGCTGGGCAGCGTGGCGGAACGGGAAGCCTATGAGGCGCTGGACTGGCTGCTGGCACAACAGCCGCGCATCGAGAGCGGCCTGGCGCGTCGTCATCTCGAGGGCGGCATGCTGGTGCTCTACGACGTCAGCTCATCCTATCTGGAAGGGCGCAAGTGTGAGCTGGCACGCTTCGGCTATAGCCGCGACCATCGCCGGGATCGGCCGCAGATCGTCTATGGCTTGCTCTGCAATCGGGACGGCCTGCCGGTGGCGGTCGAGGTGTTTCCCGGCGATACCGGCGATCCGGCGACGCTGGGCGAGCAGGTCGCCAAGCTCAGGGCACGCTTCAGGCTCACCCGCGTGGTCATCGTCGGCGACCGCGGCATGATCACCAACGCGCGCATCCGCGACGAGCTGAAGCCGGCGGGGTTCGACTGGATCTCCTGCCTGCGCGCACCGGCGATCCAGCAACTGGCGGCCGAAGGCGGCCCGCTTCAACTCTCGCTGTTCGACGATCGCGACATGGCGGAGATCAGCGCCCCCGAGCAGTTTCCCGGCGAGCGCCTGATCGTTTGCCGCAACCCGCTGCTGGCCGACGAGCGGGCCCGCAAGCGTGGGGAACTGCTGGCGGCGACCGAGCGGGCGCTGTCGCGCGTCGAGGCCCAGGTTCGCCGCAAGCGCGCCGGCGTGAGGACAACGGCCGAGATCGGCGTGGCCGTCGGGGCGGAACTCGACCGCCACAAGATGGCCAAGCACTTCACCCTCGATATTCGCGACGGCCACCTCTCCTGGCGCCGCAAGCTCGACAGCATCGCGCGAGAGGCCCGTCTCGACGGGCTCTATGTCGTCCGCACCAGCCTGCCGGCCGACGCGATGAGCGGCGCCGAGAGCGTGCAGGCCTACAAGGATCTGGCCCGCGTCGAGCGCGCCTTCCGAAGCCTCAAGACCGTCGATCTCGAGATTCGCCCGATCCGGCATTGGACCGCCGATCGAGTTCGCGCCCATGTCTTTCTTTGCATGCTCGCCTATCACGTCGAATGGCATCTACGCCAAGCGCTGGCCCCGCTGCTCTTCCATGACACCGGCATCGCCGCTGCCAGGGCCGAGCGAGCCTCCCCGGTGGCCAAGACCGAGCCCTCCGAAGCGGTCAAGGCCAAGAAGGCCACCAAGCGTAACAAGGATGGCTTCGCCGTCATGGGCTTCGCCGAGATCCTCGACCACCTCGGCACGCTCGCCCGCAACACCGTCAGGGCGCCCTTCCACGGCGACCACAGCTTCGTCCTTTACTCGACCCCGACGCCGCTCCAGAAGGAGGCCTTCAGACTCCTCGATCTCGACCCCGTGCGTGTCCAGTAGCTGAAAAAGCCAGTCGGCAAGTCAGCACGCCGATTCAACCACTTGCCGACTTCCACAATGCAAACTTCGGTCTAGGGATCATCGTCCTGATCGGCATTGCGCCTTGAGCCGCCGAGAGCTGAATCGCAGCGGCGTTGGCAGCGTTCCAGTCGTCGCGGGTATCACTGTGACGCTCAATGGCGGTCGAGGCCGGCCATGCGTAGCGGCGAGCCTGCTCGCACGCGTTGATAGCCCATCTTAGCGCGGCGTCAAATGAATC
>DASXQC010000827.1:0-14499 GCA_036493235.1 Reyranella sp. | reverse complement strand
TGCGTTATCGCGACGTGGACATAGCGCTGGCAAAAGCCTCGCAGCAGGTGGAAGATTGGTCCGGCGGCACGCGCATCGGCCAGGCGCTGCACGAGTTCAACAACAAGTGGTCGCGGAGGGTGTTGGGGCAGGGCGCTGTCGTCTTGCTGATCACCGATGGGCTCGACCGCGAAGGCGCGGCCGGGCTGGCCGAGGAGATGGAGCGCCTGCACAAATCCTGTAGCCGCCTCATCTGGCTGAACCCGCTCTTGAGATACGGGGCCTACGAACCCAAGTCCCAGGGCAACAAGGCGATGCTGCCCCATGTCGACGAGTTCCGGCCGGTGCATAATCTCGAAAGCCTGGCCGGGCTGATCGCCGCGATCGACAGCCATCCGAGCCTCGCAGGCGACCGACGGCTGGCGAATTGGCAGATCGAACTGCGCAAGGAGTAGACCATGAGCGACGCGCTGGAAGTTCTCGATCAGGTCGGCAAGTGGAAGGCCTCGGGCAAGGGCGTGGCCGTCGCCACCGTGATCGTCACCTGGGGATCCTCGCCGCGACCGGTGGGCAGCCAGCTCGGTGTCGACGACGCCGGCAACATGGTGGGCTCGGTGTCGGGCGGATGCATCGAGGGCGCCGTGGTCAAGGAAGCGCTCGACGCGATCAAGGACGGCAAGCCGCGGCTGCTCGATTTCGGCGTCACCGACGAGCAGGCATGGGACGTCGGACTCGCCTGCGGCGGCAAGGTCCAGGTGTTCGTCGAGAAGGTGAACAGATGAAGGCCGAAACCCTCGCCGCCCTCCAGGACGCGCGCACCAAGCGGCAGGCGGTGACGCTCGCCACCCGCCTCAGCGACGCTGCCGAAGGGCTGATCTATCGCGAAGAGGCCAAAGGCGACCTTGCGAGCGACGCCGCGATCGTGTCCGCAGCGCGCCGCGCCATGGATATCGGCAGGAGCGAGACCGTCGATATCGGCGGCGCCAAGATCTTCCTCAACGTGTACGTGCCACCGCCGCGGTTGATCATCGTCGGCGCTGTGCATATCGCGCAGTCGCTGGCGCCGATGGCGACCATGCTCGAGTTCGACGTGACCGTCGTCGATCCGCGTGGTGCCTGGGCGACGACAATGCGCTTCCCCGGCGTGAAGGTGATCAAGGACTGGGCCGATGAGGCCTTCCAGGAGATGGGCCTCGACATCTCGACCGCAGTCGTCACGCTGACCCACGATCCCAAGCTCGACGATCCGGCGCTCGAATCGGCGCTGAAGTCCGACGTCTTCTACATCGGAGCGCTGGGCAGCCGGCGCACCCATGCCAAGCGCAAGGAGCGGCTGGCCGAGGTCGGCATCACCGACGAGATGTTCGCCCGCATCCACGGGCCGGTCGGCCTGAACATCGGCGCCAAGTCGCCAGCCGAGATCGCCATCTCGATCATGGGCCAGATCATCGAGGTGCGCGCGCGGCGTCTGGAGGCGCTGGCCGCCCCCAAGGTAGCGGCTGCGTGAAGTTCGGCGACACCCCGATCGACGACGCCACCGGCGCCATCCTGGCGCACAGTTGGCGCGCGAACGGGATCAATTTCTCCAAGGGCCGGCGGCTGTCGGCCGAAGACGTCGAGAAGCTGAAGGCCGCTGGCGCGACCACGATCGTCGCGGCGCGTCTGGAATCCGGTGACATCCACGAGGACCGGGCGGCCGAATCGGTCGCCAAGGCACTGGCAGGTGAGGGGATCGAGATCACCGCGCCGTTCACCGGCCGCTGCAATCACTATGCCCGCGAAGCGGGTGTCGCTGTCATCGATCAGCAACGCGTCGACGCGCTGAACGAACTCGACGAGGCCGTGACCGTGGCGACCCTGCCGCCTTATGCGCGCGTCACCCCGCGTCAGATGGTGGCGACGGTGAAGATCATTCCCTACGCCGCGCCGCGCGCCGCCGTCGATCGGGCGATCGAGGTGGCCAAGGCGAGCAACCAGCCGATGGTCTCGGTGGCGCCGTTCAAGCCGATGCGCGCCGGCCTGGTGCAGACCAAACTCCCGGGTACACGCGACAAGGCCCTCGACAAGGCGGTGCTCACCACCGGCAACCGGTTGACGTCTCTCGGCAGCAAGCTGGTCGGCGAGCGCCGTGTCGATCACGACGCGGCCGCGATCGCCGAGGCGCTGAAGGAGCTGAAGAAGGAGAACTGCGACATCTACCTGGTCGCCGGGGCCTCCGCGATCGTCGACCGCCATGACGTGGTGCCGGCGGGCATCGAGCAGGCCGGCGGCAATGTCATCCACTTCGGCATGCCGGTCGATCCCGGCAACCTGTTGCTGACCGGTGAGCTCGATGGCAAGCCGGTGCTGGGCCTGCCGGGCTGCGCCAAGTCGCCCAAGTACAACGGCTTCGACATGGTGCTCGAGCGCCTTGCCGCCGGCCTGCCGGTGGGCCGAGCCGAGATCGTCAAGCTGGGTTCGGGCGGCCTGCTGGCCGAGATCTCCACCCGGCCGCAGCCGCGCGCCGAGGATGCCGACAGCGAGGAGGCGGGCCCGCAGGCCGCGCCCCGCGTCGCGATCCTGCTGCTCGCAGCCGGCCGTTCGACCCGCATGGGTGGTCCCAACAAGCTGCTGCAGGAAGCCGACAACGCACCGCTGGTCGTGCACGCGGCGAAGGCCGCGCTTGCCTCGCAGGCAGTCGAGGTCGTCGTCGTGCTGGGTCACATGGCCAGCGACGTGAGGGCTGCGATCGAAAAGGCGATCGATCCGACCAGGAAGCTGCGTTTCGTCACTAATCCCGATTTCGCCGACGGCCTCAGTACCTCGGTGCGCACCGGCATCGGCGCGCTGGGCAAGGATATCGATGCTGCGATCGTGCAACTCGGCGACATGCCGGGCGTCGGGTCGGGCCTGCTCGACCGTCTGATGGCGGCGTTCAGCCCTGTCGAAGGCCGCTCGATCTGCGTGCCGACGGTCGCCGGCAAACGCGGCAATCCCGTGCTGTGGGACCGCCGCTTCTTCGCCGAGATCGCCAAGGTTTCCGGCGACACCGGCGCCAAGCACCTGATCGGCGAGCACGCCGACCTCGTCTGCGAGGTCGAGATGAGCGGGCAGGCGGCCATCACCGACATCGACACGCCCGAGGCGCTCGCCGCGTGGCGGGCTCGCGCGTCATGACTCATCGCTGGGAGCGCGCCACTCCAGTGGCGCTCTTGGGATGTGTCGACGCGAAGGAAGATGCGCCACTGGAGTGGCGCGCTCCCAGCAAAGAGCCCCCATCATGACCTTCGACGTCGCCGCGGTCCGGCGCCAGTTCCCGATCCTGTCAGAGATCATCGACGGCCGGCCGGTCCACTATCTCGATAACGGCGCCTCGGCGCAGACGCCGCTCGCCGTGATCGACGCGGTGCGCGCCTATGAGCTGACCAGCCGCGCCAACGTCCTGCGCGGCGTGCATCGCCTGGCCGAGCGTGCGACCGAGCTCTACGAGAATGCCCGCGCCGACGTGGCGAAGTTTCTCGGCGTGCAGCCGATGGAGATCGTCTTCACCGGGGGCTGCACGGCAGCGATCAACCTCGTCGCATACTCGTACGGCCAGCTCCTGAGGCCTGGCGACCGCATCCTGCTATCCGAGCTCGAGCACCATTCCAACATCGTGCCCTGGCAGCTCCTGCGGCAGCGAAGTGGCGTCGAGCTCGACATGATCCCGGTCACGACCGACGGCCAGATCGACCTCGGCCTGTTGCCAAAGCTCGTGACGCCGAAGACGAAGCTGATCTCGCTCGCCCATGTCTCAAACGTCACCGGCGCGCTGCTCGACGTCCGCAAGGTCGTCGAGGCGGCGAAGTCGGTCGGCGCCAAAGTGATGCTCGACGGCGCCCAACGCGCCCCGCACGGGCCAATCGACCTCAAGGCGCTCGGCATCGATTTCTACGTCTTCGCTGGCCACAAGGCCTACGGCCCCAACGGCGTCGGCGTGCTGTGGGCCAAGCCCGAGCTGCTGGAGGCAATGCCGCCATTCCATGGTGGCGGCTCCATGATCGGCCGCGTCACCTTCGCTGAGACGACCTGGGCACCGCCGCCGCGCCGCTTCGAGGCCGGCACGCCGCCGATCGGCCCGGCGATCGGCCTCGGGACGGCCTGCAACTGGATGGCCGCGCTCGACTGGACGGCGACGCACGACCACGAAATGGGCCTGGTGCAGCGCGTGCTCGACGGCCTGCAGAAGATCGACGGCACGCAGATCCTCGGCCCGGCGAGCCTGCAGAACCGCTATCCGGTCGTGTCCTTCATGCTCGACGGCGTGCACCCGCACGACGTGGCGCAGACCCTCGATGCGTTCGGCGTCGCGGTGCGGGCCGGCCATCACTGTGCGCAGCCGCTGATGGACCGCTTCGACCTCGACGGCACCACGCGCGTGTCGATCGCGCCCTACAACGACAACAGCGACATCGACGCCCTGCTGACGGGCGTGAGGCATGCGGCGAATACCTTGCGATGAGTGACGAGCTTTACCAGGCGCGCATCGTGGCGCTCGCCAAGTCGAAGACGGGCGCCGGCAAGCTGGCCAGCCCGACCAAGTCGGCACGGCGCGACAACCCCCTGTGCGGCGATCGCGTGACGATCGACGTGAAGGTCGAGGGCGGCAGGATCGCCGAGATCGCCCACCAGGTGCGCGGCTGCCTGCTGTGTCAGGCGTCGGCCGCAGCGCTCGCCGCGACAGCGGTCGGCCGCGATGTCGCCGGCGTCGCCGAGCTGCGCCACGACGCCGAGCGCGCAATCGGCCGCGAGGCCGGCAAGGCGCACGACCCGTTCGATGCCTTCGAGCCGGTCGCCAACCACAAGTCTCGCCATGAATGCGTCCTGCTGCCGTTCGAGGCCCTGAAAGACGCTCTTTCATAGGCTTGCACAAGAACTGCAGTTCGGCCCGAATCGGCGTATAGTCGATCAGCGTTGTCCCCCGCGAGGCTCTCCGGCTGGACGCTCCAGCCGCCAAGCCTCTGCGGCGTTGGTGCATATTGAGACGCACAGTTGACGAACGACACCTCGGCGCCGCCACGCGTGCGACCGGGCATGCGTAGTTCCAGCGCACAGCAATCAACCTAGGAGGAAATCATGGCTCGCATCGCGCGGCGTAAGCTTTTGAAGATTTCCGGATCCGGCGGCCTCGCGGCCATCTTGGCCACTGGCCGGGGGCCGGCGCTGGCGCAGGAGACGACCGTCCACTGGCTGCGGTGGGCCGACTTCGTGCCGGCCTCCGACCTGTTGCTGAAGGGCAAGATCACGCAGGACTGCAAGAAGGCGACCGGCATCAACCTCAAGGTCGAGACGGTTAATGCCAACGACCTGCAGTCGCGCATCACCTCGGCGATCCAGTCTGGAACTGGCGCGGACATCATCTACGCGATCAGCAACTGGCCGCAGCTCTACGCTGGAAGCCTGGCCGACAGCAGCGACGTGGCGGAGGAGATCGGCAATGCCCAGGGCGGCTACTACGATGTCTCCCGCAAGGTCGCCACGGTCGGCGACAAGTGGATCGGCGTGCCGTGGACGGCCGGCGGCGGGCTGGTCGCCTATCGCAAATCCTGGTTCGAGGAGGTCGGCTACAACACCTTCCCCGACAACTGGGATGCCTTCCGCGACGCCGGACGGAAGCTCAAGGCCAAAGGCCGGCCGATCGGTCAAACCGCCAGCCATACCTTCGGTGACGCCCCGGGCTGGTGGTACCCCTTCCTCTGGTCGATGGGCGGCAAGGAGGTCGAGGCCGATGGCAAGACCGTCGTGATGAACAGCAAGGAAGCGATCGAATCGATCAAGCTCGCGGTCGCCCTGTGGCAGGAGACCATGGACGATGGCGGGCTGGCCTGGGACGACACCAACAACAACCGCGCCTTCCTGTCGCAAACCATCAGCGCAACCAACAACGGCGCCTCGATCTACATCGAAGCGAAGAAGAGACCTCAGACCTACCTGACCGAGAAGGGCACGCCGATGTGCGAGGATATCCGGCACGCCTTCATCCCCGGAGGTCCGGGCGGCCGGTTCAATTACGCCGGCGTATCCACCGACTTGGTGATGGGCTATTCCAAGAACCAGAAGGCCGCCAAGGACTTCTTGCGCTGGATGCACTCCAAGCCGGTGTTCGACGAGTGGTTCACCTCGCAGCAAGGCTACACCTGCGGCGCCACCAAGGAGTGGGAAAAGCACAAGGTCTGGGAAGTCGATCCGATCTTGAGGCCGTTCCACGACCTGCCGACAAGCGGCCGGCTGGCGGGCTATGCCGGACCGCCCGACCGCCGCGCCGCCGAGGTGGTGAGTAAGTATATCGTCGTCGACATGTACGCGAAGGCGATCCAGGGCATGCCCGCCGAGGAAGCCGCCAAGTGGGCACAGGGCGAGGCCGCCAAGGTCTACGTCTGAGCCGTAGGGCGTGATCGAGCGGGGCAGAGCACGCGTCGCCTCTGCCTCGCTGGATTGGGGTCAAAATCCAATACCGCGTGCTGGTCCTACTCCTGCTCAGGGGAAAATAGCTGCCGCAGAACGAAGCCGACCCGGTAAAGGCTACAACTTCATGCTGATTTGTAAGGACCGCATGGACTCGCGCACCTGGATGCCGACGCCCAACGCCGACGTCGTCTATTCCATGAGCTATCCCGACTTGAAGGACACCGGACCACTCGTTGTTGCTGCACCGCGCCGGGTGCACGAGGAGCCCCTGGCCCCTAGTTTGGCCCCACGGCCGCCGCGGTCGTGTCACAGTCGGTGCTCAGCGTAAGGGCGAACGATTACGGGGGAGATGGCATGCGGCGCTGGTTGATTGTGGCTCTGGTGAGCTTGTTTGCGTTACCGGCCGCCGCACAGGACCTTTCCCTCAAGCGCGTGATGCTGTCGTCCGGGGGCCTCGGCTATTTCGAGTACGAGGCGACGGTCGAGGGCGACGCCAACCTCAAGCTCACCGTTTCGCTCGACCAGGTCGACGACGTGCTGAAGAGCCTGGTCGTCTACGACGACAAGGGCGGGGTGGGCGGCCTCAGCCTGCCAGGCAAGGAGCCACTGCAGCAGACCTTCAAGGACATGCCGTTCGACCAGGCGGCCTTCCAATCGCCGGCCAGGCTGCTGGACGCCCTGCGCGGCGCTCAGATCTCGGTCGGCGGGCCGCGCGCGATGTCCGGCCGCATCGTATCGGTCGAGGAGGAGAACCAAAGCGTCAACGATGGCAAGACCACGATCAAGCGAACGCGGGTCGCGCTCTTCACCGACAACGGCATCCAGCAGTTCATCCTCGAGGATGCCGAGAACCTCCAGTTTGCCGATCCCGCGCTGCGCGACAAGATCGGCCAGGCGCTGCTCGCCATCCAGTCCAACCGCGCCAAGGATTCGCGCACCCTCGAGCTGTCGGCACGCGGGCAGGGCAAGCGGCTGGTGCGCGTGGCCTACATCGTGGCGACACCGGTCTGGAAGGCGTCCTACCGGCTGACCCTGCCGGCCGATCCCACCGCGCCGAAGGCGGCCCTGCAGGGCTGGGCCACGGTCGAGAACCTGAGCGGCCAGGACTGGAAGGGCGTCGAGCTCACGCTGGTCTCGGGCCGCCCGGTCGCGTTCCACCAAGCGCTGTATGACGCCTACTACGTCACGCGACCGGAAGTGCCGGTCGAAGTGGCCGACAGACTCAATCCGAATGTCGACCGTGGCGGCGTGGCTGTCGCCGCAGCGCAGCGAGACCGCGCGTTCGCGGCGCCGGCAGCTCCCGCGCCGGCGCCAATGCCGATGCAGAAGGCAGAGGCCGGTGGACGACCCATGTCGCAGGCTGGCAACGCTGAGCAGATCCAGGCGACCGATGCGGCGACGCAGGTCTCATTCAAGTTCCCGAGCCCCGTCACGGTCGCCAACGGGCGCACGCTCTCGATACCGGTGATCGATCGTCAGATTCCGTCGCAGCGTCTGGCGCTATTCCAATCCGACACCAACGCGCGCAACCCGATGGCAGCGGTGCGGATCACCAATGACGGCGACACCGGCCTGCCGCCGGGCATCCTGACGATCTACGAGCGCGACAAGGACGGCGTTGCCTATGTCGGCGACGGCCGGCTGTCGAACGTCCCGGTCGGCGAGAAGCGGCTGATCGCCTATGCGCTCGACGAGAAGATCACCATCGAGCGCGAGGCCGCGCAGACGCAGCGGCTGGCGACCGGCACGATTGCCGGCGGCGTGTTGCACTACAATCGCGTGCTGCGCCAGACCGCGACCTATCGCATCCACGGACCGGGGAAGGAGCCGCGGCAGCTCATCATCATGCAGCGCCAGCTGCCCGGCTGGACGCTCACCAAGCCGGACGCCAAAGGCATGGAGCTGAGCGAAGGCTACTACCGCATCCCGTTCCAGCTGCCGGGCGGCGACGTCGTGCAGGTCGCCGAGATCGTGCAGGAGCAGACGCAGCAGCAGCAACTCCAGCTGCTCAGCGCGAACGACGACCAGATCAAGGTGTTCGCGCAGGCGACCGAGTTCGACGCCAAGACGCGCGAGGCGCTGACAAAGGTTATGCAATTGCAGCAGGCGGTGTCCGATGCCCAGCGCAAAGTCACCCAGGTCGATACGGAAAAACAGCAGATAGTGCAGGAGCAGTCGCGCCTGCGCGACAACCTCGCCCGCGTGCCGGCCGGCAGCGACCTGCAGAAGCGCTATCTCACCACCCTCGACAAGCAGGAGACCGAGCTCGAAGCCATCGCCACGCGGCGAACCGACGCCGAGAAGGCCGTCGAGACCGCCCGCGATGCGCTGCGGACCTACGTCAGCCAGCTCGGATGATCATTGGACCGCGGACTTCCTGCCCCCTAGAGCGTGATCAGTAGAGTTCCTCCCCATTCAGATGGGGAGGTGGCGGCGTTTTACGCCGACGGAGGGGTCATGGGCGACAGTCATGTTGCGGCCTATGACCCCTCCGCCCCGTACGACGGGGCACCTCCCCATTTGAATGGAGAGGAAAGTCCGACTCCAACTCACATCATCACGCAGAGCGTTGCTGCTTTAGACAGAAGCGGTGAGCGGCGTGGTCGTCGCTGGAAGCGCGCCCCTTCGCCAGGCGCGCAGATTTTTCTTTTCGGCCGACACAGAAATTTCCAACGCGGCGGCGAGCGATTCCCTGGGAAATCTCGCTCCGGAACGTCAAAGGCCACGACTCTGGCCCTTGCAGCGAGCTCATTATGGGCAATGGCCGGCGATTCGAGGCCCGGAAACAGCAGCTTTTCCCCCCGGCCATTGCCCGTAATAGGTGTTCGGCGACGTGATCATGCAGTGTCGCGCGCATGATGATGTTCGTGCTGCGCCTGTTGTCGCTCTTGGGCTTGAAATCCCGATGGCATCGGCATTTCAGCCCCCGCCCCCTGAATGAGGTGTTTTTTCAGGGTGTGAAGTGGCGGGACTCGTGGACTCCTGGCCCGAAACCCTTGTGCCATCGGCATCCAACCGGTCCACACCCGAGTGGACTCTTGTGGACTCTCGCCAAGGGCGATTCGACGAAAAGCAACTTCGCGCTAGCCGGCCCGGAGCGTCCTGACCGCGTCGTCGCGGCGGAACAGGTAGAGCAGGGCGCGGAGCGCCTTGCCGCGATCCGATTGCAGCTCGGAGTCGCGGTCGACGATCAGCCGGGCGTCGTCTTGGGCGGCCTGCAGGAGCTCGCCATGGGCGCCGAGGTCGGCCAGGCGCATGTCGGGCAGGCCGCTCTGGCGGGTGCCGAGCAGCTCACCGGCGCCGCGCAGCTTCAGGTCCTCCTCGGCGATGCGGAAGCCGTCCTCGGTCTCGCGCATGATCGCGAGTCGCGCCTTGGCGGTCTCGCCGAGCGGCTGGGCGTAGAGCAGCAGGCAGGTCGACTTGGCGCTGCCGCGGCCGACCCGGCCGCGCAGCTGGTGGAGCTGGGCGAGGCCGAAGCGCTCGGCATGCTCGATGATCATCACCGTCGCCGCCGGGACGTCGACGCCGACCTCGATCACCGTAGTCGCCACCAGGATCGACAGCCTTCCGTCGGAGAAAGCCGCCATGGTCGCCTCGCGCTCGGCGCTCTTCACCCGGCCGTGCACCAGGCCGACCTTGCCGGGGAAGCGGGCACTCAACAGGCGATGGCGCTCCTCGGCGTTGGCGAGGTCGATGTCCTCCGACTCCTCGATCAGCGGGCACACCCAGTAAACGCGGGCGCCGGTGTCGACCATGCGGCCGACGGCTTGGGCCACCTCGCCGATGCGCTCGAGCGGGAGGGTGCGGGTGTCGATCGGCTGCCGGCCGGCCGGCTTCTCGGTGAGCTTGGAGACGTCGAGGTCGCCATAGGCCGCCAGCATCAGGGTGCGCGGGATCGGCGTGGCGGTCATCACCAGCAGGTCGACCGCCTGGCTCTTGGAGGAGAGCGCCATGCGCTGGTGGACACCGAAGCGGTGCTGCTCGTCGACCACGGCCAGCGCCAGGTCGGCGAACTCGACGTCCTCCTGCACCAGCGCGTGCGTGCCGACCGCGAGTTGGATCGTGCCGTCGGCCAAACCTTGAAGCGTCGCCTTCTTCTGGCGCGAGCCGTCGCGGCCGGTCAGCAGGGCGAGGGTGACGCCGGCCGCCTCGGCGAGCGGCGCGATGGTGGCGTAGTGCTGGCGGGCGAGCAGCTCGGTCGGCGCCATCAGCGCGGCCTGCGCACCGGCCTCAACGGCGGTCAGCATGGCGAGGAAGGCGACCAGCGTCTTGCCGCTACCGACGTCGCCCTGCAGCAGGCGCACCATGCGCTCGGGCTTGGCCATGTCGGCAGCGATCTCCGCCGTGGCGAAGGTCTGGCTGGGCGTCAGCTTGAACGGCAGTGCGGCCAGCGCGCGCTTCTGCAGGCGCTCGTCGCCCTTGGTGGTGCGGCCGGGCAGCGAGCGATTGTGATGGCGCACCAGAGCGATCGCGAGCTGACTTGCCAGCAGCTCGTCGAACGCAAGCCGTGCGCGCGCCGGCGTCAGGGGCGAGAGATCGGTTTCGTCGGCCGGCGCATGGGCCGTCGTGAGGGCCGCCTTCCAGCCCGGCCATTTCTGCTTCTTGAGGTAGGCCGCGTCCTGCCATTCGGGCAGCTCGGGGGCGCGCTCGACGGCGGCGGTGATCGCCTTCTGCAACGGCCGCTGCGTCAGCCCGGTGGTCAGGCCGTACACCGGTTCGACGCGCAGGATCGATTCCAGCTCCTCGACCGGCACGACGTGGTCGGGATGCGTCATCTGCACGTCGCCCTGGTAGAGCTCGACCTTGCCGCTGATGACGCGACGCTCGCCGATCGGCAGCAGCTTCTTGAGATAGTCCTCGCGGCCGTTGAAGTAGGTGAGGCAGAGCTTGCCGGTCTTGTCGCTGCACCACACGCGATAGGGCGCGCGCCGATTGTGCGACACGATGTGCTCGTCGACCGTGACGGTGAGGGTCGCAACAGTACCCGGCTGCGCCTTGGCCACAGTGGGCGCGTTGCGCCGGTCGATCACGCCGAGCGGCAGATGCCACAGCAGATCGACCACCAATGGGCCGGTCAGGCGCTCGACGAGCGTGCCCAGACGCGGCCCGATTCCGGGCAGCGAGGTGACCTGGGCGAACAGGGGGGTGAGGCTCTGCGGACGCATGACTGGCGCTGTTGTCTGGGGCGTGACTTCGCACCCCGCCGCGCCTATATGCTACGCCCCTTTTTAGCGAAGCCTGTGGGAAAAATGGGCGACGACACTGAACTGGAGCTGCGGCGGAAGCGTTTGCTCTACCGCAGCATTTATCGCGGGAACAAGGAGAACGACATCCTCCTTGGCCAGTTCGCGCGCGCCCATATTGCGGAATTCACCGCCGCGGAGCTCGATCAATATGAACGCCTGCTCGCCATTGGCGACAACGACATCTTCGACTGGGTCGCCGGCAGGGTCGCCGTGCCGGCGGAGATGGACACGGCTGTCGTGCGCAAGCTTCTCGCATTCCGCGTGAGGTTCTAGTGGCAGGGCTCGCCGACCGTCTCGCCAGCCTCCATCGCAAGACCGGGCGCTGGACCCTCGCCGGATTGCCGGAGGGCGCCGACGCGATGGTGCTGGCCGAACTCGCCCGGACCACGGGCGGGCAGGACATCCTGCACGTTGCGCGCGACGGCCAGCGGCTGGAGCGGCTGCAGGACGGCCTGCGCTTCTTCGCGCCCGAGCGCGAGGTGCTTGTGTTCCCGGCCTGGGACTGCCTGCCGTACGACCGGCTGTCGCCGCATCCCGACATCGTCGCCGAGCGTCTGGACACCATGGCGCGGCTCGCGACACCGAAGAATCTCGGCGCGCCCGCCCGCATCGTCCTCGCCTCCGTCGGCGCGGTCCTGCAGAAGGTGCCGACGCGCAAGCTCTACGCCGAGGCCGCCAAGGTCTTGCGCAAGGGCGAGAGCGTCGACGTGACCGCGCTCACCAAGTATCTCGGCGAGAACGGCTACGGCCGTGCCGACACGGTGATGGAGCCGGGCGAGTATGCGGTGCGTGGCGGCCTGATCGATCTCTTCCCGCCCGGCACCAACGAGCCGCTGCGGCTCGATCTGTTCGGCGACGTGCTGGAAACCATCCGCTCGTTCGATCCGATGAGCCAGCTCACCACCGGCGAGCGCAACGAGGTCGTGTTGCTGCCGGTCAGCGAGGTGCTGCTGACGCAAGACAGCATCGAGCGCTTCCGCGTCGGCTATCGCGAGCTGTTCGGCAATGTCGCGGGCGAGGACCTGCTCTATGAGGCGGTGTCGGCCGGCCAGCGCTACGCTGGCATGGAGCACTGGCTGCCGCTGTTCCACGACACGCTTGAGACGCTGATCGACTACTGCCCCGAGGCGATCGTCACGGCCGACCACCAGATCAAGGAAGCCTTCGACGCGCGCTGGGAGCTGATCGACGACTACCACGACGCCCGCGTGAAGACCGGGGCGAAGGGCGGCATGTCTGGCGGCGCCGACTACAAGCCATTGCCGACCGACCGGCTCTATCTCAAGCCGTCGCAGTGGGAGAGCCTGATCGAGGGCCACAGCGTCGGCCAGTTCACCAGCTTCGACGCACCGCCCGAGGCGCCCAATGCCGTCGATCTCGGCGGCCGCCGCCACGAAGGCTTCGCCCAGGCCCGCACCGGACAGGGCGTGAACCTGTTCGACAAGGTGTCGGACCACGTGAAGGCCGCCAATGCCGCCGGCCGCCGTGTCGTGGTCGCTGGCTTCACCGACGGCTCGGCGACGCGCCTCACGCATCTGCTGCAGGAGCACGGTGCCACCACGCCGGTCTCGGTACATGACTATGCCGAGGTGCTGAAGCTGCCGGCCGGCGTAATCGGCGTCGCCGTCTGGCCGCTGGAGCACGGCTTCATCCTCGATGGGCTGGAGGTGATCGGCGAGGAGGACATCCTCGGCGACCGCCTGTCGCGGCCGCAGCGCAAGCGCCGCCCGTCCGAGCGCTTCATTGCCGAGGCGGCAGCTCTCTCCGACGGCGACCTCGTGGTGCATCGCGAGCATGGCGTCGGCCGTTACGAGGGCCTGGTCACGCTCGAGATCCAGTACGCGCGCCACGACTGCCTCAAGCTCACCTACGAGGGCGGCGACAAGCTGTTCGTGCCGGTCGAGAACATCGACGTGCTGAGCCGCTACGGCGCCGGCGACGAGGAGGCCGCGCTCGATCGCCTGGGCGGCGTCGCCTGGCAGTCGCGCAAGGCCAAGCTGAAGCAGCGCATCGCCGACATGGCCGACCGGCTGATCGCCATCGCCGCCGAGCGCGCCGTGCAGCGCGGTGAGGCGATGAGCCCGCAGGAGGGCCTGTACGAGGAGTTCTGCGCCCGCTTCCCCTATGTCGAGACCGACGACCAGCTGCAGGCGATCGCCGACGTGATGGACGACCTGTCGTCGGGCAAGCCGATGGACCGGCTGATCTGCGGCGATGTCGGCTTCGGCAAGACCGAGGTGGCGCTGCGCGCGGCCTTCGTCGCGGCGATGTCGGGCAAGCAGGTCGCGGTGATCGCGCCGACCACGCTGCTGGCGCGCCAGCATCACCGGAACTTCGTCGAGCGCTTCCAGGGCCTGCCGGTGCGGATCGGCCGGCTGTCGCGGCTGGTGCCGGCGAAGGAGGCGAAGGAGACCAAGGTCGCGATCAAGGAGGGCACGATCGACATCGTCGTCGGCACCCATGCGCTGCTGGCCAAGGGCATGGAATTCAAGGACCTCGGCCTGCTGATCGTCGACGAGGAGCAGCATTTCGGCGTCGCCCACAAGGAGCGCCTGAAGGAGCTGCGCGCCGACGTGCACGTGCTGACGCTCACTGCCACGCCGATCCCGCGCACGCTCCAGCTCGCGCTGACCGGCGTGCGCGACATGAGCATCATCGCCACGCCGCCGGTCGATCGCCTGGCGGTGCGCACCTTCGTCACGCCGTTCGACGGCGTCACCATCCGCGAGGCGCTGTTGCGCGAGCAGTATCGCGGCGGCCAGAGCTTCTACGTCTGCCCGCGCATCGAGGACCTCGCCGCCGTTGCCGAGGAGATCCGCGAACTGGTGCCGGAGATGCGCATGGCGAT
>DASXQC010000826.1:0-3750 GCA_036493235.1 Reyranella sp. | reverse complement strand
ACACCGGCAAGGTCCCGGTGACCGGCACGCTGGTCGGCCTGACCAACGAGCGCATCTCCATCATCCGCAGCGACGAGCAGGTGGGCGACGTCATCGTCCACTTCCCGCGCGCGGGATTCATGGTCTCGCTGGCGGCGAGCTAAAGCTCGACCGTTCCTTCCAGCACCGGCACGCAGCCGCCGCCGACCTTGGCGCGGATGCCGTCGTCGGCGCGACGGGCGGAGCAGGCAAGCCGGCTCGGCCGGCCCATCTCGACACCCTGGACAATGTCGTAGGTTCCGACCGCCGCGGGCGAGAGCGACAGCAGCAGTGCGGCGAGCGGTGTCGCGGCGCTGCCGGTCGCCGGATCCTCGACCGTGCCGGACAGTGGCGAGAACATGCGCGTACGGATGCGCCCGCCGTCGTGCGCATAGAGATAGAGCGGCAGCCGGTTCGGGCCCATCGCCGTGTAGGTCTTTGCGGCCTCCCGGAATTGGCCGATGTCGGGCGTCGCGCGGCTCAGCGCCTCGCCCGTCACCTCGGCGATCACGAAGGAATTGCCGACCGATGCGCAGACCGGCTTGTGCGCTTTCGTCAGCACATCTCTGGCTTTGAGGCCGACACACGCCGCCACCAGCTCGACCGGCATCTCCGGCCCGAGCGACAGAAGCTGCGGTGCGGCGATGGTGATCGTGTCGCCGACCTCGATCTCGACCAGGCCGGCGATCTCCTCGAAGTGCAGCTTGCCGTCCCTGGCGCGGCCCTGTTTGGCCAGCACCCAGCCGGTGCCGACATTGGGATGGCCGGCGAACGGCATCTCGGCGCGGCGGTTGAAGATGCGCACGCGCGCCGTGTTGTTCGGATCGGCTGGCGGCAGCACGAAGGTCGTCTCGCTGAGATTGAACTCCGCCGCGAGCGCCTGCATGTCGGCATCGCTCATGCCGCGCGCGTCAGGGAACACGGCGAGCGGATTGCCGCCGAAGCGCGTGTCGGTGAAGACGTCGACGGTGACGAAGGAGAAGCGGGGCATGGCCGCTTCTAGACGATCTCCACGCCGATCTCGCCGGCAATTCTTCTCAGGGCAGCCACCGATTTGGCTGTGGCATTGCGGCCATCCTGCGGGCAGTGCGTCTCCATGCTGGCGACCACCTCGGGGACGGTGACATGGTCCAGCAACCGCTTGAGCTCGCGCGCCCAGGGCACCGCGCCGTCACCCAGCGGCACCGTGCGTTTGGCGTCGAAGTCGCGGTCCTTGAGATGGATCAGGTCGACCAGCGGCCCGAGCGTCGCGAAGTCCTCGTCCGACGGCGGATGGCCCATCGACCAGCTGTTGCCGATGTCGACCAACGGCCGCAGCCACGGCAGGTGCTCCTCCAGCGAAGCGAAGTAGCGGGTGAGCTCGGGCATCGAACCGATGTTGCAGACCGGCTCGTTCTCGACCTCGATGGTGGTGTCGTGGCGCACGGCCAGATCGACCAGCCGATCCATCGGCGTCAGGAGATCGTCCGGCGTGAAGCCCGGATAGCGCAGGAAGGTGAAGACGCGGATCTTCGGCGCGCCCAGCACCGTCGCGACATCGAAGGCGTGGGCCAGCGGATCGTCGGCCGGGCAGGTCGAGGGATCGAAGGCGAAGTCGACCTTGCCGCCGGCCGGCGCCTTGCCGGGGGCGGCCCATTTCAGCACCGGCGAGACGAAGGTCGGCACTTTGATGCCGGCCGATTTGAGCTGGCGGCCGATCGCGTCGACCTCCTCGAGCGTCATGCCGAGCAGGTTGCGGCCGTCGACCGTGCGCATGTCGAGGCGGCGGACATTGTTTTCGTCGCAGAACGACAACATTTCGGTGACCGAGGGACCGATCTCGTCGCCGATCACGGCGAGGGCTAGGCGGGCGGGCATGCGGCATCATAATCTCCTGCGCATGGCTAACGACACCTCGATCTTCGTGGGCGCGGGCGAGAGCGACCAGTACCTGCTGCTCAAATATGGCAACCGGCACGGCCTGATCGCCGGCGCCACCGGCACCGGCAAGACGGTCTCGCTGCAGACCCTGGCCGAGGGCTTCTCGGCCTACGGCGTGCCGGTCTTCATGGCCGACGTGAAGGGCGACCTGTCCGGCGTGAGCCAGGCCGGTGGCACCAACCCCCATGCGGTCGATCGCGCCAGGCAGCTCAAGATCGAGGGCTATTCCGGCCGCGCCTTCCCGACGATCTTCTGGGACCTGTTCGGCGACAAGGGCCATCCGGTGCGCACGACGGTGAGCGAGATCGGCCCCGTCCTGATGGCGCGCCTGCTGCAACTCAACGACACGCAGGAGGGCGTGCTCAACATCGTCTTCAAGGTGGCCGACGAGCAGGGCCTGCTGATCCTCGACTTCAAGGATCTGCAGGCGGTGCTGCAATGGACCGCCGAGAACGCGGGCACCCTCACCACCAAGTACGGCAACGTCTCCAAGCAGTCGATCGGCACCATCCAGCGCGCGTTGCTGATGCTGCAACAACAGGGCGGCGAGCGCTTCTTCGGCGAGCCGGCCCTCGACCTCAAGGACATGATCCGAACCGATGCGAACGGCTTCGGCGTGATGAACGTGCTGGCGGCCGACAAGCTGATGGAGAGCCCCAAGCTCTACAGCACTTTCCTGCTGTGGCTGCTGTCGGAGCTGTTCCAGGTGATGCCCGAGGTGGGCGATCTCGAGAAGCCCAAGTTCGTGTTCTTCTTCGACGAGGCTCACCTGCTGTTCGACGACGCGCCCAAGGCGCTGCTCGACAAGATCGAGCAGGTGGTGCGGCTGATCCGCTCCAAGGGCGTCGGCGTCTACTTCGTGAGCCAGAGCCCGGCGGATGTGCCGGACACCGTGCTGGGCCAGCTCAGCAACCGCGTGCAGCATGCCCTGCGTGCCTTCACGCCCAAGGACCAGAAGGCGGTGAAGACCGCGGCCGAGACCTTCCGGCCGAACAAGAAGTTCTCCGCCGCCGAGGCGATCGTCGAGCTCGGCGTCGGCGAGGCGCTGGTCTCCTTCCTCGACGCCAAGGGCGTGCCGACGCCGGTCGAGCGCTGCTTCGTCGCCCCGCCGCGCGGCCGCATCGGCGCCGTGACCGATGCCGAGCGCACTTCCGTCATCAAGGCGAGCCCGCTGGCCGGCAAGTACGACCAGGTGGTCGATCGCGAATCGGCCTACGAGGTGCTGATGGGCCGCGCCGGCTCGGGGCAGGTGCAACACGAGGAGACCTCGACGCCGCCGCCGCGCCGTCGCGGCCAGTATGATGCGCCGCCTGCGCCCACGCCGACGAGCGGACCCTCCAGTGGGCCGTGGGGCAGCGCGCCGTCATTGCCGCCGGCGGATGAGCCACCGAAGCCCAAGCCCGAACCGCGCCTGCGCGAGGCGCAACCGCCGCAGCAGCGGCCGTCATCGCCGGTGCCGAAGACCGGCGGCCGCGGCGATTCGATCCAGACCACCATCATAAAATCGGCCGCCCGCACCGCGACCAACATCGCCGTGCGCGAGGCCTCGAAGGCGATCTTCGGCAGCGGCCGCAACGCCGGCATCCTCGGCAGCCTGGTGCGTGGGGTACTCGGGGGATTGCAGAAGTAACTCAGGCCTCCTCCCCGTCATACGGGGGAGGATAGAGGAGGGGGGTCCGACCCTGATAGATGGTTGACAGAATGGTCCGGATACATCGCTGACAGTTTTCGGCAGGTAAAGGAGACCTGCCGATGCCGTGGACCGAGGGATCCGTCAGGGATCAGAAGTTGTTGTTCATCGCGGATTGTCTT
>DASXQC010000825.1:0-1636 GCA_036493235.1 Reyranella sp. | reverse complement strand
CAGCCGGGGTTGGCCCGACGTCAGAGTGCCCGTCTTGTCGAACACGGCGGTATCGACGGTTGCCAGCCGCTCCAGCGCGCCGCCGTCCTTGATCATGATGCCGGCCTCGTACAGCCGCCGCGCGGCGACCACATGCACCATCGGCACGGCAAGACCGAGCGCGCAGGGGCAGGTGATGATGAGGACCGCGATGGCAATGGTGATGGCGCGGTGGGCGTCTCCCGATGCAGTCATCCAGCCGACGAAAGTCAGGAAGGCAGTGGCGTGCACCACCGGCGCATAGAGCCGCGCGGCACGGTCGGCGATGCGGCGATAGCGCGAGCGTCCGGCCTCGGCCGCTTCCATCATCCCAACCATCTCCGCAAGGAAGGAATCCTTTGCCGCCGCGGTCGCGACAATGGTCAGGGGTCCGGTCAGATTGAGAACGCCTGCCTGCAGTGCCAGGCCTGCGATCGCCGGTCTTGGCGCGCTCTCGCCCGAGACCAGCGAGACATCGAGATCGGAGCTGCCTTTGACGACGCGGGCATCGACCGGCACGCGCTCGCCGGCGGCGAGCAGGAGGGTCATCCCGGGCGCGATCTCGCCGACGGGAAGATAGGCGCGTGTGCCGTCGTCCTGCACGGCCAGCGCGCCGCGCGGGGCCAGCCGCGCCAATCCGCTGACCGCCTGACGCGAGCGGTTGCGCATCACATGGTCGAGCGTGCGGCCGATCAGCAGGAAAAACAGCAACGACACCGCGGCATCGAAATAGGCGTGGGGCCCGTGCTGGATGGTTTCGTACAGGCTCATGCCGAAGGCCAGCAACACGCCGATCGAGATCGGCACGTCCATGTTGGTCTGGCCGTGGCTGAGTGCACGCCAGGCCGAGCGGAAGAACACCTGCCCGGAATAAGCCAGCGCCGGCAGCGCGATCCCAGCCGAGATCCAGTGGAAGAGATCGCGCATCTCGTCGCCGGCACCCGACCAGACCCCAACGGAGAGCATCATGATGTTGCTGGCGGCAAAGCCGGCCACCGCCAGCGCACGGATAAGCAGCGACAGGACGGGATCGTCGCCCGCGGCGGCGTCAAAGAGATGGGCGGGATAGCCGATCGCCCTGAGCGTGGGGATCAGCGGCGGCGGCGCTTCGCCGCGCCAGAACACGCTGACGCGGCGCGTCGAGAGATTGGCCCGGGCGCGCGTAACGGATTTGAGTTGGCTGAGCGACGACTCGATTTTGTGCAGGCAGCCGCCGCAGCTCATGTCAGGGACGGAGAGGTCGGTCTGCCGCAGCCCGTCGCCGAGGATCCGGCTCGCCAGCAAGATCTCTTCGTCCGAGGTGCCGGCCTCGGGAAGCGTGAGTTCGGCGCCGACGACGCAGCAAGACATGGCACCCTCGTTACGGCTGCACCGCCCGGTAGGCATGCCAGCTCGCATGCCCGAGCAGCGGGAAGATCACGAGCAGTCCGAGCATGCAGGTCGCAAGGCTGAGCAGGAACAGCGCCAGCACGATGAAGGCCCAGATCAACAGCACCCGCAGATTGGTCCACACCAGCGCCATGCTGCTGCCCATCGCCGTGAAGGCGTCGGTCGACTGGTCGAGCAGCATCGGGATCGAGAACGCCGAGATCGCAAAAGAGAACGCGGCGAACAGTCC
>DASXQC010000824.1:0-9907 GCA_036493235.1 Reyranella sp. | reverse complement strand
GCCTGCACCTCGGCGTCACTGGAGCCCAGCTATGTGCTACGTGCGCTCGGTGTCGAGGAGGAGATGGCTCACACCTCGCTGCGCATCGGCCTCGGCCGGTTCACCACCGAGCAGGAGGTCGACACCGCGGTCGACGAGCTGGTGCGCCACGTCAACAAGCTGCGGGCGATGAGCCCACTCTGGGAAATGGCCCAGGAAGGTATCGACATCAAGTCAATCGAATGGGCTGCCCACTGAAGGCCGACTTTGGGGAATTGAGGAGAGTATCATGTCCTACAGCGAGAAGCTGATCGACCACTACGAGAACCCGCGCAACATCGGGACACTCGACAAGAATTCCGAGGATGTCGGCACCGGCCTGGTCGGCGCGCCGGCCTGCGGTGACGTCATGAAGCTGCAGATCAGGGTGAGTCCGGAAGGCCTGATCGAGGACGCCAAGTTCAAGACTTTCGGCTGCGGCTCGGCGATCGCGTCGTCGTCGCTCGTCACCGAGTGGGTGAAGGGCAAGACGATCGACGAGGCCGAGACAATCAAGAACACCGACATCGCCAAGCACCTGGCGCTGCCGCCGGTGAAGATCCATTGCTCGGTCCTCGCCGAGGATGCGATCAAGGCAGCGATCGCCGACTATCGCGCCAAGATCGCGAAGAAGATCGACGAGACCAACAAGGACGCCGCGGAGTAAGTTGCGGACATGAGCACGCCCACCACCACTGATGCCCCCAAGCCGGCCGCACCGCCGCGGCCCCGTCGGCCGCGTCCGCAGCTCATGACGGTGACGCCGGCGGCGGCGGAGCGCGCCCAGGCGCTGATCGAGAGCCGCGGCAAGCCGACCGCCGGCATCCGCATCGGCGTGCGCACCAAGGGCTGCTCGGGTCTCAGCTACACGCTCGAATTCGCCGACAAGCAGGAGCCGATGGACGAGGTGGTCGAGACGCAAGGCATCAAGCTGCTGATCGATCCGAAGGCGTCGCTGTTCCTGATCGGCACCGAGATGGACTACGAGGAAGAGAAGCTGAAGCAGGGCTTCGTCTTCAAGAACCCCAACGAGAAGGGCCGCTGCGGCTGCGGCGAATCCTTCCACGTCTGAAGCCGAATCATGGATCATTTCGCGCGGCTGGGATTGCCGGCGGCGCTCGACCTCGACGCCGCCGCGCTCGACAAGGCGTACTTCGCCCGACAACGCCAGTGGCATCCCGATCGTTTCGTCGGCAAGCCCGCGGAGGAGCGGGCCAAGGCCTCGGTTGAAGCCGCGGCGCTGAACGATGCGTATCGCACGCTGAAGGATCCGCTGGCGCGCGCCATCTACCTGGCCGGGCTGAAGGGCGTCGAGTTGCCGGGCGACGGCAAGACGATCGACGATCCGGAGCTGCTCATGGAAGTCATGGACGCCCGCGAGGAATTGCACGAGGCGAGCAGCATTGCCGAGGTCGATGCGCTCGCGACGTTTGCGCGCGAAGACCTGCAGAAGGCGCTCGCGGACCTGCCGCGTTTGTTCTTGGCAAACGACAAGCCCGCCATCCGAAAAGCGCTCCTGCGCCTGCGCTACCTCGACAAGTTCGCCGACGAAGCGAAGGCGCGTCGCAGCAATCTGGGAAAGTCATGACTCTGCTGGAGATCCACGAGCCGGGCGAGACTCCCCTGCCGCATGCCGGCGAGGGGACGCTGGCCGTCGGCATCGATCTCGGCACCACCAACTCGGTGGTCGCGATCGCGCGCGAAGGCAAGCCGGCGGCATTGCACGACGACACCGGCAAGGCGCTGGTGCCGTCGGTCGTGGCCTATCCGTCGGCCGGTGGCGTGATCGTCGGCAACGAGGCACGCGCGCTGATGGCGCAGGAGCCGAAGAACGTCGTCGCCTCGGTGAAGCGCCTGATGGGCCGCGGTGCGGCGGACGTGCATACCGTCGCCGGCGTCTTGCCGTACGAGATCGAGCCGGGCACCGGCCAGACCGACATGGTCAAGCTGCGTATCGCCGGCAAGGCGCGCTCACCGGTCGAGATCTCCGCCGAAATCCTGAAGGCGCTCAAGGTGAAGGCCGAAGCTGCGCTGGAGAAGACGGTCGAGCGCGCGGTCATCACCGTGCCGGCCTACTTCGACGACGCCGCGCGCACCGCGACCCGCGATGCCGCGCGCGTCGCGGGCCTGGAAGTGCTGCGTCTGGTCAACGAGCCGACGGCGGCCGCGTTGGCCTACGGCCTGGATAAGGGCAAGGAAGGCCTCTACGCGGTCTACGATCTGGGCGGCGGCACCTTCGACTTCTCGCTGCTGCGGCTGGAGAAGGGTGTGTTCCAGGTGCTGGCGACCGGCGGCGACACGGCGCTGGGCGGCGACGACTTCGATCGCGCGATCGCCGAGCGCATGTTCGAGGAACGCCAGAAGGATGGGCTGGGCGACAAGGTCGACGAGGCCGCGGTGAAGAATGCGCTGGCGCTCGCCCGCCACATGAAGGAGCAGCTCTCCGATCGAGATCAGACGTCGGGCCGGCTGGAGCTTGCCGGCGTGCCGTCGTTCCATGCGCTGACGCGGCCTGAGTTCGACGCGATGATCTCGCAGTACATCAAGCGCACGATCGACATCGCGCGCCATGTGCTCGACGACGCCGAGATGAAGGTCGACGAGGTCCACGGCGTGGTACTGGTCGGCGGCTCGACCCGCGTGCCGCTGGTGCGCTCGGCCGTCGCCGACATGATCGGCACGGCGCCGCTCACCGACATCGATCCCGACGAAGTGGTGGCGCTGGGCGCCGCGCTGCAGGCCGAGGCGCTGACCGGCGGCTCGGACACGCTGCTGCTTGACGTGACTCCCTTGTCGCTCGGCCTCGAGACGATGGGCGGCATCGTCGAGAAGATCGTGCCGCGCAACACGCCGATCCCGGTCCAGCTCGCGCAGGACTTCACGACCTACCAGGACGGCCAGAACGCCATGGCGATCCATGTCGTGCAGGGCGAGCGCGAGATGGTCGACGACTGCCGCAGCCTCGCGCGCTTCGAGCTCAGCGGCATCCCGCCGATGACGGCAGGCGCTGCGCGCATCCGCGTCAGCTTCGCGGTCGATGCCGATGGCCTGCTGACCGTATCGGCGGAAGAGAAGACCACCGGCACAGCGCAGCGCGTCGAGGTGAAGCCGTCCTATGGCCTGAGCCACGACGACATGGCCGACATGCTCTACGACAGCCTCGACCATGCCGAGGAGGACATGACCCGGCGCCTGCTGACCGAGGCGCGGGTCGAGGCCAAACGAAACCTGCTCGCCCTCGACTCGGCACTCGTGAAGGACGGCGGCCTGCTGTCGGTCGAGGAGCGTGCCGAGCTGGATGCCGCACGTACCCGGATCGAGACAGCCATGGCCGGCGAGGACCGCGACGAGATCAATGCCGCCGCCGAGGCGCTGGAGACGCTCAGCAAACCGTTCGCCGAACGGCGCATGGACCGCGGCATTCGCGAAGCGCTGTCGGGCATGGCGGTGAAGGACCTGGAAGGGCGAGTAGGGGATTAGAGCGTTCCTCCCCTTGCCGGAGTCCGGCAAAGGGAGGTGCCCTCGTCTTACGAGGGCGGAGGGGTCGGAAAGTACGTGCGCTTCAGATCCCTCCGCCGCCGTAAGACGGCGGCACCTCCCCTTCGCGGATTCCGCGAAGGGGAGGAAGGCTGAACGAGACGTTGAGGAAGATGAGATGCCGAAGATGACGTTCATCCTGAAGGACGGCTCGCGCCAGGAAGTCGATGCGCCGCTCGGCCTCAGCGTGCTGGAGATTGCCCATCGCAACCATATCGGCATCGAGGGCGCCTGCGAGGGCTCGTTGGCCTGCTCGACCTGCCATGTGATCGTCGAGAAGGAGTGGTTCGACAAGCTCGGCGAGGCGAGCGAGGACGAGGAGGACATGCTCGACCTGGCCTTCGGCCTGACCCACACCTCGCGGCTCGGCTGCCAGATCAAGATGTCGGAGGAGCTCGACGGCCTGGTCGTGAAGTTGCCTGCCGCAACCCGCAATATGATGGTCGACAAGTAGGAGACGGGAGATGGCCCGCAAGCTGCGCTGGACCGACGTGAACGACATCGCCATCGAGCTCGAGGAGGCCCATCCCGACGCCGACAACGTGAACCTCCGGTTCACTGACTTACACAAGTGGGTGATGGCGCTGTCCGGGTTCGACGACGACCCCAACAAATCCAACGAGAAAATCCTCGAAGCCATCCAGGCCGCCTGGATCGAAGAAAGAGGGTAAAATGCCCCAATTGGGACAAAGTCCGAGTCGTATGGTCTTTGTTACACAGGGGTTTTCATGAGGGGCATTTCGGCTAGAGTGATCCTGCTGCCGGTACTGTTGGCAGGGGGCGTCGGCGCATGCGCCAACAACGGCGTGCGGCCCGGTTACGTCAACTCGCCGTCGGGCTACAGCACGGCGCAGGCATCGGCCTACGGCAACGCCCAGCCCGTCGGTGCGGGCCGCGTGGTGGCGATCAACGACGTCAGCCTGCAGGGCGGTGGAGGCGGTAGCAGCAACGGCAGCGGCATGAGCAACGGCACCATGATGGGCGGCCTGCTGGGCGGCCTGGGCGGCATCGCCATTGGCGCCTCGGGTGGCCGCGGCGTCGGTGGCGGCCTGATCGGCGGCGTGCTGGGCGCGGTCGCCGGCGGCATCGCCGGCACCATCATCGACCGGCACACCAGCATCGGCGGCGGCGGCCGCGGTATCGAGGTCACGGTCCAGAAGGACGACGGCCAGCAGGTCACGGTCGCCCAGCGCGACGACGGCGACGTGCAGCTCGGCGACCGCGTGCAGATCATGCAGGACCGCAACGGTGTCGCCAAGGCGGTGCGCGACAGCGGCCGCCAGCAGGACTACCAGAACCAGAACGGCGGCTATCAGAATGCGGGTCCGGCGCCGCAGGACTATCGCCAGGCCAACAGCTCTGGCGGCAGCCACGGCGGCAACGGCAACTACAGCGGCGGGAGTTACGGCGGTGGCGGTTACAGCCAGCAACCGCAGGACTATCGCCAGGGACAGAACTCCCAGGATTATGGTCCTCAGCCGGCGGACTACGGCCAGCAGCAGCGCTATGCGCCACCGCAGTCGAGTTCCCACAGCGGCTACAGTAGCTATTCGGGCGGCGGCTACCAGAGTGGTCCCCAGCCCCAGAACGATCCACGTTACGGCACGTTGCAATAGCCTGCTAGACTTCCTCCGGTTCTAAGTGAGAGCCGGAGGAGCAAGATGTTCGGCAAATGGCTTTTCGCATTGGTGGCGCCGCTGGCGTTGGTGATGACCCTCAGCGCCTGCAATGACGTTGGCGTGCAGCCGGGCATCCAGGCCGCGCCTCAGGGAGGCTTCCGCGGCGAGGCGGGGCGGGTCGTTTCGATCCAGGACGTCGACCTCAGGAACACCCCGCGCGGTGTCAGCAACGGCACCCTGATCGGCGGCGGCATCGGCGGTGTCGGCGGCGCGGTCGCGGGTGCAGCGATCGGCGGTACGGCGGGCAGCGCGGTGCTGGGCGGCGTGCTCGGCGCGGTCGGCGGCGCGATCGCCGGCACCGCGATCGACCGCAGCAGTCCCACCCGCGGCATTGCCGTCACGATCAACAAGGACGACGGGTCCCAGGTCACGATCGCCCAGCGCGACGATGGCGACGTGCAGATGGGCGACCGAGTGATCATCGTTTACGACAACGAAGGCGTTGCCCGCGCTGTCCGCGATACCGGCCGCCGCCGCGACTAGATCGGTTTCCTGCACGACCTCTGCGCTTCTATCGCATGAGCCTTCCTCTGTGCGTCGATTGATCCGACGCACAGGGTCCGCCACACTTCCCGGCAATTCGCTATCAAAGCGATGTCGGGGGATGGATGCGCTGGATCGTGTTGGGGTTGGCCGCGCTGGTGATCGCGGCCTGTTCGCAGGCGGGCAATCTTCATAACCAGATCGTTTGGACGGGCGGCGTCGGTTACGACGTCCGTGCCGTCACGGCGTCGGGCGGGCCGCCGACCTACGAGGCGACGGCCTCGTACACGACCGCCCATGCCAGCGAACGGCCGCACATCCTGAAGAACCTGCTCTATCGCGGCGTCTCCAAGGTCGGCGCGTCGCACCCGCCTATGGCGCAGGAGGCCTCGGCGTGGCTGGCCCGGCTCAAGGCCGACGGGGCCGAAGGCTAGTCGATAGCGGGGCCGGGTCCCCGGGCCTATATAGGCCCCGCCATGGTCCGCAATTCCCGTAACTCCCTGGGTCTCGACAAGGCGCCCGGCGACACCCGCGTGGTGGTTGCAATGTCGGGAGGCGTCGATTCGTCGGTCACGGCGGCATTGCTGGCCGAGCAGGGCTACGACGTCGTCGGCGTCACCCTGCAGCTCTATGACCATGGCGTCGCAGTGGGGAAAGCGGGCGCCTGCTGCGCCGGCCAGGACATCCAGGACGCCCGCCAGGTCGCCGACCGTCTCGGCATCCCGCACTACGTGCTGGACTACGAGAACCGCTTCCGCGCCGAGGTGATGGACAGCTTCGCCGACAGCTACCTGCGGGGCGAGACGCCGGTGCCCTGCATCGCCTGCAACCGCACGGTCAAGTTCCGCGACCTGATGAAGACTGCGCGCGAGCTCGGCGCCGAGGCGCTGGCGACCGGCCACTACGTCCGCCGCGTGATGGGCGAGGCGGGGCCCGAACTGCATCGCGGCGCCGATCCCGCACGCGACCAGAGCTACTTCCTGTTCGGCACCACCGCCGAGCAGCTCGACTACCTGCGCTTCCCTTTGGGCGACCTGCCCAAGAGCGAGACGCGGGCGCTGGCCGAGCGCTTCGAGCTGGCGGTCGCCGACAAACCCGACAGCCAGGATATCTGCTTCGTGCCGAACGGCGACTATGCCAGCGTCGTGGAGAAGCTGCGCCCCGAGGCGAACGATCCGGGCGAGATCGTGGACATGGCGGGCCGGGTGGTCGGCCGCCACGACGGCATCGTCCGCTACACCGTCGGCCAGCGCCGCGGTCTGGCGCTGGGCGAGCGCACCGGCCCCTCCAACGATCCGCTTTACGTCGTGAAGCTCGAGCCCGAGACGCGCCGCGTCGTCGTTGGTCCAAGAAGCGCGCTCGGCCGCCGCGAGATCGCGCTGTACGACGTGAACTGGCTGGGCCCCGACTTCGATGGCGCGCTGCCTGTGCAGGTGAGGGTGCGCTCTTCGCAGGCCTTGCGCCCCGCCGAGGTCGAGCGTCGCGGCGGTGTCTTTACTGTCCGCTTCGCCGAGCCGGAGATCGGCGTCTCGCCCGGCCAAGCCTGCGTGGTCTACGACGCCGCCAACGGCAGTCGCGTCCTGGGCGGCGGATTCATCCGGCGCCAAGCTTGAGTCCATCAGTGGCGACTGTGACGATCTACGTCCATTTGCCTGAAGAGGCCGTGGACGTCTGGGCACCCGTCAGCGCCGAATATGTCCGCGACGACATCTATCGGATCGTCGACTGCCGGGGTGAGGACGAGGCCGTCGAATTCGGCAAAGGGTCACTCGTGCGATGCCGATGGCAAGACGGGTCCGACAGTCGAATTCGAGTCGCTTTCGAGGAAGCCGCATGATGAAGCTCGACCATCTCAACCTGCCGGTCAGCGACCTGGAGCGTTCGCGCGACTGGTGGGTGCAGTCGCTCGGCCTGAAGGTAGAGTTCGAGGTGCCGGACACCCGCACAGTGGCGCTGAACGACGGCAAGGGCTTCGCGATCTTCCTGCAGGAGAAGCCGAACGTCGCGCCAAACGGCGTGGCGCTGTGGTTCCAGGTCGACGACGTCGACTCCACGCATGCCGCTTGGTCAGCGCGCGGCGTTCACTTCACCCATGGGCCGCAGAAGAACTTCTGGGGCTACGGTTTCGAACTTACCGATCCCGACGGCTATCTCATCC
The DNA here is from genome assembly GCA_036493235.1 of Reyranella sp. Taxonomy (GTDB): domain Bacteria; phylum Pseudomonadota; class Alphaproteobacteria; order Reyranellales; family Reyranellaceae; genus Reyranella. The sequence goes on along the minus strand of DASXQC010000824.1, from coordinate 2,032 downwards.
GGCTGTGGGACGAGAAGTCGATGAAGGCGAAGTGACCTGCCTCGCTCTGCCAGCAGGCCGTCATCTCGCGCGCTGCTGCAGGCTTTAGACTAGAGAATCATTGATTTTTATCGAGTGCTGTGTCAGGATACCCGAATGCTGCCGGATTGTCCGGCCATGCCGCCCACCAACAATCAGGTGTACGACACAACGCGGGGTTCGCGACCCTTTTTTATGGAAAAACACATATGAATAATTGTTCGACTAAGTTTTTTGGTTTTGAACCATCGCTTTCATTAGACACAACTCATCTTAAGAAGCTTTACGAAGAACAGGGTTACCCGCCAGTTCCCCGCCGCTTCTCCGCTACGCTTGATCGAAATGCTTCACCTTGGGGATTTGCTGGATCAGCTGCCCGCCTCGTATGGTTACGAGACGTAAGAGAAGCCAGTGGAGTGTTTGTCGCTCACTGCCAGTTGGCTGAAAGGGACACATGGGCCGATGATCTAAAGCTTGGCCAGCGGATTGAATTCGACACTTGGATAGCCAGGCTTGCGCGCCCGCCAAGGCTGACAGAAGTCACTTGGCGCTTCTCCTCGGTGAGGAATGTCGCCGTCTTGGGGGGTGATGATTTGCCACCAGAATTGCTGAATGCGGCAAATGATAACCAAGTCGGTCGAATACCGCCGACGGGTAGTGGGTCAGTTTGACGGGGAGCGGTCTTGATCGCGTCTTTGCCGATGTGCCTGCCCCGGCGATGGTTGCTGGCGTGTGGTCGATGGGTGACGTTGTGAAGATAGTCGAAGACTGGGAGGCGGCCCGAGACGGCAGCGGAGCGTAATGTCGGCGCCCTCCTTTAGGAAGCAGGTGGTTGAGCATGGATAAGTTCGGAAAAGTTGCGATCAAGGCAACTCGCCTCCTCATTTCAGGAATAGTCTCTGACCCCCGAGAGGCTTGGCATTCTGCCGCAGAGGCTCTTCTCAGCTACTCGACGAGCACGATGCGCAAGCATTGCCCACGCAGTGCTTACCTTGGACTCTGCGAGGAAGGCTTGGTGAAGGGCGCATCAAAAGGGCCTTGGCTCACATCGAACGTCAACAAACTCTATGCCGTGAGAGCTGTACAGGAGCTGCGGATCGACCGGACATGGCTGACAAAGCCGAAGCTTGATCTCTGGCGCGTGGTGAGCCGATCGCCGACCAAAACCCACAACAGTCAGATCGACGAGGTGTTTGGGCTTTGGGAGGATGAGTTGATAACCCAAGAACCCAGTTCCGAACCGAATTCAAACTGACCCAGTACCCGCCGACGCCGTTCCTTGACACCGCGCGCTCCGGCCGCATAAAAGCCCCCACCCATGGCTGGGTAGCTCAGCTGGTTAGAGCACGGCACTCATAATGCCGGGGTCGGCGGTTCAAGTCCGCCCCCAGCTACCAATTCCAGGCCCCGGTCCGTTCGGCCGGGGCCTTTTCTTTGCGCATCACGTGCGCCATCTAGGGATCATGGTCGACGGACATCACCATCAGACCGATGTGGTCATCGTGGGCGCGGGGCCGGTCGGCCTGTTCACCGTGTTCGAATGCGGCATGGTGCGGCTTTCCTGCCACGTGGTCGACGTTCTCGACGACGTGGGCGGCCAGTGCACCGCGCTCTATCCCGAGAAGCCGATCTACGACATCCCGGGCTTTCCGAAGATCGACGCCGCCGAGCTGGTCGGCCAACTCAAGATGCAGGCCGCGCCGTTCAAGCCGGTCTATCACCTCGGCGAGCAGGTCCAGGCACTCGAAGAGCAGGCGGGCGGTGGGTGGAAGCTCACCACCTCGAAGGGCACGGTGATCGAAGCGCGGGCGGTGATCATCGCCGCCGGCGTCGGTGCGTTCGGGCCCAACCGGCCGCCGCTCGACGGGATCGAGGCGTTCGAGGGCAAGAGCGTCTTCTACTATGTGACCCAGCGCGAGGCCTTCCGCGGCAAGCGCATCGTCATCGCCGGCGGCGGCGATTCGGCGGTCGACTGGGCGCTGTCGCTGTCGGAGATCGCGAACGTCGCCGTCGT
>DASXQC010000823.1:0-2982 GCA_036493235.1 Reyranella sp. | reverse complement strand
CCTTGTCCATGCAGACATAGGCCTTGGCCTGGCGATACTTGGTGAAGCTCTCCTCGAGCAACGAGACAAGGTTGGGATAGACCGACGGATCGATGTCCGCCGGCACGCCCGGCGGATAATTCTTGAGCCAGAACCGGTCCATCTCGTCCCCCATCTTCCTCCTCTCCTCCTATCGGGGGAGAGGAATCCGAAGCTAAAGCTTCAACCCCTGCTCCAGGGCGTGCAAGGCCAAACCCGCGAGGCCACCGATCAGGGCACCGTTGAAGCGGATGTATTGCAGGTCACGGCCGACGGTGAGCTCGATGCGGCCGATCAGGACGTCGATGTCCCACGACTTGACCTGGTCGGCGATGAAGCGGCCGACACCGCTCTTCTGGCTCTGCACGAAGTCGCCCAGCACGCGCACCATGCCGCGGTTGATCTCGGCACGCACCGCCGGATCACGCGCGAGCTGGCTGCCGCTCTCGACCAGCATCGAAGCAAGCTGACGACGGACCTGCGAGTCCTCGCTCAGCGCATCGCGCTCGAGGAAGGCGCGCAGGCTGTCCCACGCGCCCTCGGCCAGCGCCATCACCTCCGGCCGCGCCAGCAGTTCGCGCTTCAACTCCTCGGTGCGGCGGGCGAACGAGCGCGAGGTCCGCAGTTGCAGCACAAAGTTCTTCACGAACTTGTCGAACTCTTCGCGCAACGGATGGTCTGGATTTTCCCGCGCTTCGGCGATGAAGGCCGTCGTCGACGCCACGATCTTGCGCAGCAGATAGGCCTCGGCCGAGTAGAACTTGAACAGCGCCGGCAGCTCGGCGCGAATCTTCTCGCGCAGCGCCGCCAGCGCCTCCTCGTTCGCCAGCAGCTTCTCCAGCACGCCCAGTAGCTCGTCGAGGATACGCCGGTGCTGGCCCTTCTCGGTGATCGCGCCCAGCAGCCCGGCCGCCATCGGCGCCAGCTCGAGGCGCTGAAGTTCGGCCTGCACCCGCTCACCGAAGAAGCGCCGCAGCCCGCCCTGGTCGATCGCGGCCAGGGCCTGCGGCAGCATCCGCGTCACGAACGCAGCGAGTGCCGCGCTGCGCTCCCGGTCGGCCAGCCACGCCGCCATGTGCTGGGCGAAGTCGACCTCGCCCAGCTGGCGCTCGACCGCCTCGGGGGCGAGGAAGTTGGTCTCGATGAAGGTGCCGAGATTGTCGGCGATGCGCTCATGGTTGCGCGGGATGATGGCCGTGTGCGGAATCGGCAGGCCGAGCGGCCGGCGGAACAGCGCCACCACGGCGTACCAGTCGGCCAGCCCGCCCACGGTCGCGGCCGACGCGAAGGCCGCGACGTAGCCCCAGGCCCAGTGCATCGACTCGAAATGCCGCGCCACGATGAACAGGACCGCGGTCGAGACCAGCAGCAAGGTGGCCGCGACCTTGATACGGGTGAGCGCCCGGGCGCGGTCCGTATCACGCGCCTGCGCGCGGTCCACGTCGCGCGCCGGCGCGCGGTCCGCGTCGCGCGCCTGCGCGCGGTCCGCATCGCGGCCTAGAAGAGGCGAAGCCGGGTCCATCCCTCGTATATAGTGAGCCGGTCCGTATTTTCCCTCGGGGAGGAAGCCATGAAGGTCGGGTTCATCGGTGTCGGCAACATGGGCGGTCCGATGTGCCGCAACATCATCAAGCGCTCGAACCACCAGGTGACGGTGTTCGACCTCAACCCCGCGGCGCTCAAGACCTGCACCGATCTGGGCGGCACGGGGGCGAAGTCGGTCGCCGAGGCGACCAAGGGCGCGGACATCGTCATGACTTCGCTGCCGATGCCCCGCGATGTCGAGAAGGTGGCGATGGGCGACGGCGGCATCCTCGCCAACATCGCCAAGGGCCAGACCTACATCGACCTCTCGACCAACGCGCCGTCGATGGTGAAGAAGATCGGCGAGGCCTTCGCCGCCAAGGGCATTGCCATGCTCGACGCTCCGGTGAGCGGCGGCACGACCGGCGCCGAGGCCGCGACGATCGCCATCATGGTCGGCGGCGACAAGAAGGTGTTCGACGACGCCCTCCCCGTCCTCCAGTCGTTCAGCGCCAACGTGATCCACATGGGCGGGCTGGGCAGCGGCACGGTCGCCAAGCTGGTCAACAACATGCTGTCGTTTTGCAACATGGCCGCGCTGTGCGAGGGCATGATGCTGGGCACCGGCTACGGGCTCGACCCCGAGAAGCTGCTGCACGTGATCTCGACCTCGAGCGGCAATTCCAACGCCATCAAGAACTTCACCCTGCGGGCGCTGAAGGGTCACTACTCGCCGCCCTCCTTCGCGCTCGACCTCGCCTACAAGGACCTGCACCTCGCTCTCGAGCTCGGCGACGAGCTGGGCGTGCCGCTGCAACAAGGCTCGTCGACGCACAACCTTCAGCGCCTCGCCAAGGGCATGGGCTGGGGTCCCGACGACAGCTCGTCGGTCCTGCGCGTCTACGAGACGATGCTGCGGCGGAAGGTCAAGCCGTAGCGCGAAGTCGCTTTTCATCGAATCGCCCGTGGCGGGAGTCCACAAGAGTCCACTCGGGTGTGGACCGGTTGGATGCCGATGGCACAAGGGTTTCAGGCCAGGAGTCCACGAGTCCCGCCACTTTCCCTCCTGAAAAACACCTCATTCAGGAGGCGCGGGCTGAAATGCCGATGCCATCGGGATTTCAGGCCCAGGAGCGACAGCAGGCGCAGCACGATCATCATCATGCGCGCGACACTGCATGATTGCGCGCCGAGCACCTATTATGGGCAATGGCCGAGGGGAAAAGCCGCTGTTTCCGGCCCTCGAATCGACGGCCATTGCCCATAGTGAGTTCGTTGCGAGCGCCGGAATCGTGACCTTTGACGTTCCGGAGCGAGATTTCCCAGGGAATCGCTCGCCGCTGCGTTGCAAATTTCGGTGTCGACCAAAAAGTAAAATCTGGGCATCTGGCGAAGGGGCGCGCTTCCGCACTAGGCTGCCGCCTTCCGCTCCTGCCCGGC
>DASXQC010000822.1:0-9083 GCA_036493235.1 Reyranella sp. | reverse complement strand
TGCGGCATCGGGCCGTCGGCCGCGCTGACGACGAGAATGGCGCCGTCCATCTGCGCCGCGCCCGTGATCATGTTCTTCACGTAGTCGGCGTGGCCCGGGCAGTCGACGTGCGCATAGTGGCGGTTCTTCGTCTCGTACTCGACGTGCGCCGTCGAGATCGTAATGCCGCGCGCCTTCTCCTCCGGCGCCTTGTCGATCTGGTCGTACGCCATGAACGTGGCGCCGCCCGTCTTCGCCAGGATCTTCGTGATCGCTGCCGTCAGCGACGTCTTGCCGTGGTCGACGTGGCCGATCGTGCCGATGTTGCAGTGCGGCTTGTTCCGCTCGAATTTCGCCTTCGTCATGGTGTCACGACCCTCGATGCCTCAGAACCTGGCCCACAAATCTGGAGCGGGTGACGGGGATCGAACCCGCATAGCCAGCTTGGAAGGCTGGAGCTCTACCATTGAGCTACACCCGCAACTCCTGAACAGAGCCACACTCGCACGCTGTACCGCTGGTGGAGGGGGAAGGATTCGAACCTTCGTAGACGCGAAGTCGGCAGATTTACAGTCTGCTGCCATTGACCGCTCGGCCACCCCTCCGAACCTGCGGTAAGCAGCGCGAGTTTGACCTGTTCAGCCCGTCCTTACGGGCGGGCGTTGCTCGCAAATCCAATGAGTTACGTCAAGCGCCAAATCCCGTTACAACGCCAGCAAATGCGACATCAACCACGATCGGGCCCGCACCGGGCCGCCAAGCCGTCCCGCAGCGCGCCGGGCCATGCCTCCCCCCATGCGCCTCGGGGAGGCCACCAGGCCGTCTGGCTGTATGGCCGACACCCCGTTCTGGCGGCGCTGACCAATCCCGAGCGGCGGGTCGATCGGCTGCTGGCCACCAAAGAGGTGGCCGAACGTCACACAAGGGAATTTGCCGGCCGCACTCTGGAGATCCTGTCGCGCGAGGCATTGGGGCAGCGCCTGCCGGCCGGCGCCGTGCATCAAGGGCTGGCGGCGCTGGTGGCGCCGCTCGAGGAGGCAGTGCTGGAGGACCTGCTCGCGCGCTGCGGCGACGATGCGCTGATCCTCGCGCTCGACCAGGTCACCGACCCGCACAATGTCGGCGCCATCCTGCGCACCGCAGCAGCGTTCGCCGCGGCCGGCGTGATCGTGACCGAACGCCACGCGCCGGCCGACACCGGCGTGCTGGCGAAGGCGGCGTCAGGCGGGTTGGAGATCGTGCCGCTGCTGCGCGCCGTGAACCTCGCCCGGACCCTCGAGCAGCTGAAGGAAGCGGGCTTCTGGCTCTATGGCCTCGACGAACGAGGCGATACTCCCATCGGCGCGCTCGATCTCAAGGGCCGCGTCTGCATCGTTCTCGGTGCTGAGGGCGAAGGCCTGCGCCGGCTGACCGCCGAGAAGTGTGACCGCCTGGTGACGATCCCGACGCAGGCAGCGCTGGCGGCGCTCAATGTCTCGAACGCCGCCGCCGTCGCGTCCTACGAATGGGTGCGACAGGCCAAGCCCAAAGCCTGACCTCGCTCACCTTCAACGGGCAGCCTTTCCAGCCGGCGTCCAGTTCACCCGCTTGCAGAGCAAGCCCGCCAGGATGCAGCCGCGCGTGGTCATCTCGTCTTGCCCGACGGTGATGGTAAGCGAATAGGTCCGATCGCGCTTGCGGTCGTAGGCCGTGCCGACGAGCTTGCCCGGCGCTTCTGGCTGCAGGGTCATGACCAGCTTGTCGCCGACCTCCTCGCCGTTGCTCGTGTCCTTGATCCACAAATTGGTGGCGCAGAGCTTGTCCCCGCACGGCTCGAACGCGACCCGGGCGTTGCCGTCATCGCGCAGCCACACGCCCCGCGGGCCGGCGGCAAACGCCTCCGTCCCGCCGGCTATACTGCCGCTTAGGGACAGCGCCACCAGAAGCGTCGCGTCGGCTAGGGACATGATCTGGATACGAACGCAGTGGAGCACCGGATTGATCCCACCGTCGCCGCCTTTCGTACCCCCGACATGAAGAGATATGCAGCCGCCTACATCGTCACGGCGATCGTCTTCCTGGGCATCGACGCGATCTGGCTGACCCTGAGCGCCGATCGACTCTACAAGCCCAACCTGTCGAAGCTCCTGGCAGCGCAATACAGCCTGACGCCGGCGGCGCTGTTCTACCTGCTCTATGTCGCAGGCATCGTGATCTTCGCGGTGTCGCCGGCTTTCAAGTCGGACCACTGGACGACGGCAACGCTCTACGGCGCCCTGTTCGGCCTATTCGCCTATGCCACCTACGACCTGACCAACCAGGCCACCCTGAAGGACTGGCCGGTGATCGTGACGGTCGCCGACTTGTGCTGGGGGACTGTGCTCACCGCCGTCGCGGCGAGTTGCGGCTATCTGGCGACCCGCAGCCTGTGAGGCCACTCAGCAGAAAGCCGATGAACACGACGAGCGTGCCGGCACTCACGGCATGCACGGCGACCAGGGTCCGCTCATCCGCCGCCGTGCATCGGCAGATCGGCACGCCGTAGCGGCCGTCGAGTCCGAAGAAGATTGCCGCGCCGACCGCCATCAGGCCAAGCGAGAGCGTCCGTTCGGCCGGCCGGAAGAAGGCGGCTGCGATCAGCAGGCAGGGAAGCAGGAAGATCCCGACGCCCGATGCCTGACCGAAGATCTTCGTCACCAGGACGGTGTTGGCTAGGCCGGCGAGCACCAGCACCGCGCGGCCCCCTCGGGCATTCCAGCGGGAAATCGCCGGTACGGCCGCAAAGAACGGCGTCGACAGAAACGTGAGCAGGCTCGGCACGACGTCGTGCCCCAGGATCCAGTGGATGTAGAGGGGGTAGAAGGGCTGGTTGGCCGCGACGACGAGCGCGACCACGTTGCTGGCACGGACGAGGGGGTCCTCGTGCGCGAGGTAGGCAGCGAGCCAGGCAAACCTCACGTCAGCTCGCGGGATGCAGCAGATAGTGACTGACGCCCCACTCCTCCCCGTCGTCATGACCGAACAGCCCGGCCGTCGCGAGATAGAACAGCCGCCAGCGGCGACGCCAAAGGGCGGCTTCGGCGCCATAGGCTTGCGCCAGGACGGCGTCGATACGCGGCGTGTTGAGATCGAAGTTGGCGAGCCAGTCGAGGGCCGTGCGCCGGTAGTGCTCGCCGCTCCAGCGCCACACGTACTCGACCTGGAAGCGGTCGGTGACCTGCTCGATCAACCGATGGCTGGGCATCAGGCCGCCCGTGAAGAAATGCCGGGCAATCCAGTCGGTTTTGTCGTGATGGTCGAACCGGTAAGCATGGCTACGATGGCTGAAGACATGCAGGAACAGCCGGCCATCGCAGACCAGCCATGTTCGCGCTCGCTCCAGCACGCTCTTCCAGTTCGAGATGTGCTCGAACATCTCGACCGACACGATCCGGTCGAACGTCCCCGCCGCCTCGAAGCGGTTCATGTCGGCAGTGATGATCGTGATGTTCGACAGACCGCGCGCCCGTGCCTCGGCGTCGATATGCCGGCGTTGCGAATGAGAATTGGAGACGGCCGTGATCGTCGCGCACCGAAACCGCTCCGCCATCGCCAGCGTGAGCGAGCCCCAGCCGCAGCCGAGCTCGAGGATGCGCTGGCCATCGCACAGCGCTGCATGCGCAATGGTCGCGTCCAGCGCCGCCTCCTCCGCTTCGGCCAGGGACTCCGTTCCCGTCGAATAGAGGCAGCAGGAGTATTTGCGGCGCGGCCCGAGATGGAGCGCGAAGAACTCCGGCGGCAGCTCGTAGTGCTGCTCATTGGCGGACTCGACATGCTCGGCGATGGCCCGACGCGCCATGTCCCTGGCAAAATCGTCGACGGTGCCAAAGACGCCGGCCGTCAGCCGCCGCTTCATGCGCCCGACCAGGAAATCGATACCGAGCTGCGTGATCCTGTCCGGCAACGGCACACGCTCGACGGCACGGATCGTCTGCTCGAGCGCATTCATGGCGAGTCCTCCGATTGTCGGCCGAGCGACGCCAGCCGCGAAGGACCGGGCCAGAACGCGTTGACCTTTTCCTGATAGGCTCGGAAGCGGGCGCCGCGGGCGCGCAGCATGTGCGCTTCCAGCGGCGGGATGCCCGAAACATGGACAAGCAGCCAATACATCATCGCCGGCGCGGCGAGCGCGGCCCAGCCCAGCGGGTATCGCCCGCCGAAATCCACAGCGATGACCGCGTAGCCCACCCAACCGAGCCATTCGAAGAAATAGTTGGGATGACGGGAATAGCGCCAAAGACCGGCGGTGCAGATCCCGGCCGTGTTGGTCGGCCGTTTGCGGAAGCTGGCGAGTTGCCGGTCGGCCACGCCTTCGCCGGCAATCGCGGCGAGAAGGATCAGCGCCCCAAGGGCGTCGCGAAGACCGAGCTCCGGCATCGGCTGATGGGCCGCCACGCCAACCGCAAGCGCAAGGACAAGCGCAGCCATGGCCTGGACCTGCAGGAACCAGAAAAGGCGCTGCCGAAACTGCGCACCCCACTCGTCGCGCAATTGCCTGTAGCGCGGATCGTCGCCGCCGCGAGCGGTGCGGATCGAAATATGGAGGCCGAGGCGTAGCGACCAGAGGGCGGCCATCGCCGCGACGAGACCTTGGCGCGTGCCCAGCGCGACCTCTCCGGTCGGCATCAGGCAGGCGACGACAGCAGCAACGCCGACGACAAACGACCAGGTTGCGTCGATCCAGCCCGAACGGCCCGTCCACAAGGCGACGCGCCATGCTATCGCCATTGTCGCCGAAAGCGCGAGCCCGAGTACGAAGGCGGCCACGATCGCGTCGATCACACCAAGCCTACGCGTCCGCGCAGCGTCCAGATCACCCGGTGATCCGCGCTGCCGGGGCGACCGTAGGAAAATCACCGGCCCGGGGACTGCAACGAGCAGTGAAATGAACGATGTGAACCGTAGCGCCAGCAGGGGATGGCCCTCTAGTGTTGCCCGCTTGAACGTTGCCGTCGTCGGCAGTGGCATCTCCGGGCTCGCCGCCGCGTGGTTGCTGTCGACCCGCCATCGCGTGACTTTGTTCGAGGCCGACGGCCGGCTCGGCGGTCACAGCCACACCGTCGATGCTACGGGCACGCCGGTCGACACCGGCTTCATCGTCTACAACGAGGTGACCTATCCCAACCTCACGGCGTTGTTCGCGCATCTCGGCGTGGCAACCAAGGCGTCCGACATGTCATTCTCCGTGTCGCTCCGCGACGGACGTCTCGAATATGCCGGGGCGGGCTGGGCTGCGCTGCTTGCGCAGAAGACCAACATCCTGCGTCCGCGGTTCTGGAGCATGATGCGCGACCTGGTGCGCTTCTATCGCGAGGCACCGCGCGACCTGCCTCAGCTCGGTGCGCTATCACTCGCCAACTACCTCGAACGCGGAAATTACGGCGCGGCATTCCGGGAAGACCATCTCTATCCGATGGCCGCGGCCATCTGGTCGACGCCGGCAACCGAGATCGCGCACTACCCTGCCGCCTCCTTCATCCGCTTCTGCGAGACGCACGGCTTGCTGAAGCTCACCGACCGCCCCGTCTGGCGTACGGTCGACGGTGGCAGCCGCCGCTACGTCGCCGAGCTCGCCGAGGCGGTCGCCGAGATTCGCACCGATCGTCCGGTCCGAGCCATCCGCCGCACCGCGACGGGCGTCGACATCGCCGACACGAGCGGCGCAACGCGAAGCTTCGACCACGTCGTCGTCGCCACCCATGCCGACGATGCTCTGCGTCTGCTCGCTGATCCGAGCCGCGAGGAGCAGCGTCTCCTCAGCCCCTTCCACTACAGCGACAACGACGCCGTCTTGCATAGCGATGCGGATCTCATGCCGCAGCGTCGGCGCGTCTGGTCGAGCTGGAACTACCTCACCGGCGCAGGCAGCAGCCCGAAGCCGGCGATCACGTACTGGATGAACAAGCTCCAGGACCTCGATCCGACGAAGCCGTTGTTCGTCACCCTCAATCCCCATCGCGAACCCAGACCCGGCGCCGTCTTCACACACGTCGGCTATCGTCATCCGCTGTTCGATGGCTGTGCGATGCAGGCGCAGCGTGAGCTGTGGTCGCTGCAGGGCGTTCGCAACACATGGTTCTGCGGCGCCTATTTCGGTGCCGGCTTCCATGAGGACGGCCTGCAGGCCGGGCTGGCGGTCGCCGAATCGCTGGGCGACGTGCGCCGGCCGTGGATCGTGGCTGACGAGTCCGGCCGCATCCATCGACACGCCGAGAGATCTGCTGTCAGCGTGGCGGCGTGATGAACGCGATTCGGTCCGCTCTCTATGCCGGCAAGGTGGCGCACCGCCGCCTGCGGCCACGCCAGCACCACCTGGCCTACGACGTGTTCTATCTGCTTCTCGATCTCGACGAGATCGAAACGCTCGCCGGATCCTCGCGGTTGTTCCGGCTGGGACGGTTCGGCGTCTTCTCCTTCAATGCCGGCGACTACGGCAATGGCTCGGACGTGTCGCTTCGTCTTCAGGTCGAGCGGCACCTGCAGTCAGCCGGCCTCGCGCCCGACGGCGGACCGATCCGCCTGCTCACCCTGCCGCGGATCCTGGGCTACGCCTTCAACCCGATCAGCGTCTATTTCTGCCATCGTCGCAGCGGCGCGCTCGCCGCGGTGCTCTACGAGGTCACCAACACGTTCGGCGATCGCCACAGCTACCTGATCCCGGTCGAATCGTCGGACACGCCCATCCTGCAGCACTCGAAGAAGGCCCTGTACGTCTCGCCATTCTTCGACAACGACCTGCACTACACGTTTCGGCTGGTGCCCCCTGCCGAACGGCTGGGCCTTGCCGTGACCGGTCACGACGACGAGGGACCGATCATCGTCGCCACGCTCGACGCGACACGCCGGCCGCTGACCGACGCCGCGTTGCTGCGCGCGCTGTTTGCCTATCCGCTGATGACGCTGAAAGTCATCGCCGCCATTCATTGGGAGGCACTGCGCCTGTGGCTGAAAGGCATCGCCGTCCACACCCGGCCGGCGCCGCCCCGGCGGCCGGTGACGATCGGTCATCCGCTCTACCCGGCAAAGGCAGCGCCCGGCGAGGAACACGATGTCGCTGCCTAGCATCGACCGCCCCGCGCCATCCCGCGCTGGTGAAACTCTCGCGGCATGGCTGCTGCGCCGTCTGCTATCCGACCTCGAGTCCGGGCAGATCACGATCATCACGCCGGCCGGCAATCACGTCGTGCTGCAGGGCCGCAAGCCGGGCGAACAGGCCACGATCGTGCTGCATCGCTGGCGCGCGCTGCACCGCCTGCTGATCGGCGGCGACCTTGGATTCGCCGAGGCCTACATCGATGGCGACTGGTCGAGCCCCGATCTGCTCGGCCTGCTGGACCTCGTCACGCACAACGCCGAAGCGGTCGACTGCAAGCTGAGGGGCATGCTTCCGGTCCGGCTCGTTCATCGCCTGCGGCATCTCCTGAACGCCAACACGCCGCGCGGCTCGCGGCGCAACATCTCGTTCCATTACGACCTCGGCAACGCCTTCTATGCACTGTGGCTCGATCCGCAGATGATCTACTCGTCCGCGCTCTATCGCGACGCCCGCGAGACGCTCGAGCAGGCGCAGGAGGCCAAGCTCGACCGCATCGTCGAGCTGCTGTCGCCGGCCGAAGGCGATGCCATCCTCGAGATAGGGTGCGGCTGGGGCGCCCTGGCCTTGCGGCTGGCGCAGCGACGTGCGCGCGTGACCGGACTGACGCTGTCGACCGAGCAACTCGCCTGGGCGCGCGATCGCGCCCGCCACAGCGACGCCGCCGAGCGCTGCGCCTTCGAACTGAAGGACTACCGCAAGGCCGCGGGCCGCTTCGACCGCATCGTCTCGATCGAGATGCTCGAAGCCGTCGGCGAGCGCTTCTGGCCGACCTATTTCGACAAGCTACGCGAGCTTCTGGCGCCGCACGGCACGGCGGTGATCCAGGTCATCACCATCGACGAGAAGCGCTTCGAGCACTATCGGCGCCACAGCGACTTCATCCAGCGCCACGTCTTTCCCGGCGGCATGCTGCCGACCGGCGCGGCCATCGCCCGTGAGGCCGCCGCCGCCGGGTTCGAAGTGGTCGGCCGCGAGACGTTCGGTGACAGCTACGCCCGGACACTGGAGGAATGGCGCCGTCGCTTCCTGCGTGCCTGGCCGACCATCCAGCACCTGGGCGTCGACCTGCCGTTCCGTCGCCTGTGGGACTACTACCTCTGCTATTGCGCCGCCGGATTCCGGGCCGGCGCGATCGATGTCGGTCTCTACACGCTGAGGCCCAAAGCCGCCTGAAAGCGAGCGCACGGCACGATCGCCTGCGCTCGTGACCTTGCGCGCCTCACCGGGGCCAGTTGGCCGCTGCCATCAGCCGCAACCAGGGCCCGGCGTGAAAGACGCCCATCAGCAGGTACATCGGGACCATGCCGCCGATCGGCGAGCCGGCGCAGAGCATGTCGCTGCCAACCACCGCTGTGGCCAGCGCCATGGCGGCGAAGGTCGGCGCGGCCGCCAGCGATAGCCAGTCGGCCGCACCGGACAGCGGCGTGCGCGTCTTCACCGGCCGCAGCACGAGCCCGCGGCCAATGCGGGCTGCGTCTCGTAGCGATCGTGATGACGGACCCACGCCATGGCGCCGCCCGCTTCATCGCGGCCGTTTGGCGTGAGATCGAGCAAGCGGTAGGTGTGCATCATCACCTCCACGCCGCGGCCGTAGGTCGAGTAGGTGTGGAACACCGCACCCGCCTCGTCCTTGTAGAAGACGCTGACGCCGGGCATCTCCTGGCCCGGCTTCATGCCGCGATAGTTGTAGTCGGCCTCACCACGCGCGATCTCGTCGGCGGTGAAGGTGACGTGGAAATCACGATTGAAGTCAGTGTCGTGCGAGGACACCCAGCGGAACCGCCAACCCATGCGTTCACGGAAGCGCTCTATGTCGGACAACGGCGCGCGTGACACCGCGACGAAGGCTGTGTCGCGCTGCGCCAGGTGGATCAGCGTGGGGTCGGTGTGATCGGCCATGTAGGAGCAGCTCTTGCAGCCTTGCTCCCAGCCCGGCGGCAGCATGAAGTGCTGCATCACCAGCTGATGGCGGCCGTCGAACAGGTCGGCG
>DASXQC010000821.1:0-10398 GCA_036493235.1 Reyranella sp. | reverse complement strand
GTACAAGGCCTACTGGTCCTACATCGGCCACTTCATCCACTCGCCGTTCTATGTCTACGCCTATGCGTTCGGCGACTGCCTGGTGAACTCGCTCTATGCCGCCTACCAGTCGGGCCTGCCGGACTTCCAGGGCAAGTATCTCGACATGCTGAAGGCGGGCGGCGTGAAGCGGCACAAGGAGCTGCTGGCGCCGTTCGGCCTCGACGCCTCCGATCCGGCCTTCTGGGACAGGGGGCTGGGCGTGATCGCGGGCTTCGTCGACGAGCTCGAGAAGTTCTAGCCCATGGCGGATGACGAAGGCCCTTCGCTGGGCGGCCGGCTTGGCCGCTACGCACGCGTCGGCGCCTCGGTCGGCGGCCTCGCCGCGCGTCTGGCCGGCGAGCGCTATCTCGGCTGGACGCTTGATCGCAGCAAGCACGCGGCCGAGCTGAAGGCGGCGCTCGGCGGGCTGAAAGGCCCGCTGATGAAGGCGGCGCAGCTGATGGCCACCATTCCCGATGCGCTGCCGCCGGAATACGCGACCGAGCTCGCGCAGCTGCAGGCCAACGCCCCGGCAATGGGCTGGGCCTTCGTGAAGCGGCGCATGGCGAGCGAGCTCGGGCCGGACTGGCAGGCGAAGTTCCCGAGATTCGACAAGGAAGCCTCGTTCGCCGCGTCGCTGGGGCAAGTGCATCACGCGATCCTGCCAGACGGGCGCGAGGTGGCGGCCAAGCTGCAGTATCCCGACATGGCGTCGGCGCTCGAGGCCGACCTCGACCAGCTCAAGGTCGTGTTCGCCATCGGCCAGCGCTTCGACCCGGCGATCAAGACCGACGAGATCCAGGCCGAGATCAGGACGCGCCTGCGCGAGGAGCTCGACTATCGCCGCGAGGCCAAGCACGTCGCGCTCTACCGGCATATGCTGCGCGACGAGCCGAACGTGCATGTGCCGGAGACCGTGCCCGACTATTCGACCGACCGGCTGCTCACCATGAGCTGGCTCGCGGGTGAGCCGCTGCTCAACTGGAAGGGCCGCAGCCAGGAGGAGCGGGACGCGCTCGCCATCAACATGTTCCGCGCCTGGTACGTGCCGTTCTATTTCTACGGCGTGATCCACGGCGACCCCCATCTCGGCAACTACAGCGTCCGGCCCGACGGCTCGGTCAACCTGATGGACTTCGGCTGTGTGCGCGTCTTTCCGCCACGTTTCGTCCGCGGCTCGATCGAGCTTTATCGCGCTTTGCTGAGCGACGACCTCGAGCGGGCCGTGGGGGCCTACGAGGATTGGGGATTTACAGGGCTGAGCCGCGACATGATCGCCGTGCTGAACCGCTGGGCCGCGTTTCTCTACGGCCCGTTGATGGACGACCGACCGCGCCGCCTGACCGAAGGCCTGGCCGAGGGCCATGGCCGCGACATGGCGCAGAACGTGTTCGGCGAGCTGCGCCGCCTGGGCGGGGTGCGGCCGCCGCGCGAGTTCGTGTTCATGGACCGCGCCGCGATCGGGCTGGGCGCGGTGTTCATTCACCTGCGCGCCTCGATCAACTGGCATCGCCTGTTCGAGAGCCTGATCGACGGCTTCGATGTCGACGCCCTGGCGGACCGCCAGCAAAACGCCCTGGCGCAGGCGGGGCTGTAGATGAACATCTTCGTCACAGGCTCGTCGGGCTGGCTGGCGCAGGACCTCGTCCCGCGGCTGAAGCGCGCCGAGCATACGGTGATCGGGCTCGACCCGGTGCCGGGCCCGCACACCGACGTGGTCGGCACGATCGCCGACCGCGACCTGGTGCGCAAAATCATCCGCGACCATCGCATCCAGGGCATCGTCCACGCCGGCGCCCTGCACAAGCCGCAGGTCGCGACGCACGACCCGTCTCAGTTCATCGAGACCAACGTGCAGGGCACGCTGAACCTGCTGCAGGAGGCGACCGCGGAGGGCTCGACGGTCGACCGCTTCGTCTTCACCTCGACCACGTCGCTGATGATCTCGCAGGAGATACGCGATGCGCACAAGCGCGGCGTCGACAGCGCCTTCTGGATCGACGAGGAGATGACGACGCTCGAGCCGCGCAACATCTACGGCGTGAGCAAGCTCTCGGCCGAGCATCTCTGCCGCATGATGCACGATGCGACCGGCCTGCCGATCATCATCCTGCGCACCTCGCGCTTCTTTCCCGAGGAAGACGACATGGCGCAGGAGATCATCCAGTCGGGCGCCAACACCAAGGCCAACGAGTTCCTGTTTCGCCGCCTCACGGTGCACGACGCGGCCTCGGCGCACATCGTGGCGCTCGACCGCGCGCCGCAGATCGGCTTCGACACCTTCATCATCTCGGCGCTGACGCCGTTCAGTCCGGAGGATTGCGAGCAGCTGATGGAGTACGCGCCGCTGGTGGTGCACCACTATTTCCCGCGCTACCGCGAGATCTACGCCCGCCGAGGCTGGACCATGTTCGACTATATCGACCGGGTCTACGATTCGAACAAGGCGATGCGCCGCCTGGGCTTCGTCTGCCGGACCGACTTCGGTGACATCCTCGCCCAGCTCGACCGCGAGGACGGCATCTAGCCCCCGTGATGGCACCGTGATGATTCGGCTGATCCTCGGCCTGGTGCTGGCCGGCGGTGCGCTGGCCCTGATCCTCGCGCTGGGCGCCTGGCTCGCCAATCGGCAGATCGACCGCTTTTCGGCGCCCTGGCTCACCGAGAATGTGAACGCGCTGCCCGATGTCGATGTGGCGTTGGTGCTGGGCGCGGCGCCGATCGGCCCCGAGGGCGGGCCCAACCGCTACTTCGAATATCGCCTCGATGCCGCCGCCGAGCTGTGGCAGGCCGGCAAGGTAAAGTATCTCCTGGTGAGCGGCGACAAAAGACGTCCCGACTATGATGAGCCGTCGGCCATGCGCGCAGGCCTGATCGCCCGCGGCGTGCCCGGATCGGCGATCTATCGCGACTCCGCCGGCGTCCGCACGCGCGATTCGGTGCTGCGCGCGAAGTCGGTGTTCGGTCAGCAGCGCCTGATCGTCGTCAGCCAGGGCTTTCATGCCTCGCGGGCGATCTTCCTCGCTCGGCGCGAAGGCATCGAGGCCTGGGGCTTCGCGGCGCACGACGTGAAGCGCGCCTACAGCATCTTCACCGAGCTGCGGCGCTATCCGTCGGCGTTGCGCGCCTGGTATGACGTCTGGGTCGACACGCCGCCGCGTCATGCCGGGCCGACGATCGCCGTCGGCGTGGACCCACCCAACTGATGCGGCTACTGCGCGGGTTCGCGTTCGCTTTCGGAGCGTTCGTCCTGCTCATCGCCACGGTGCTGGTGCTAAGCATGATGGCGCGCGGCGTGACCAATGCCTGGGGACGCGCCTATATCGTGGACGATCGCGCGCAGTTGCCCAAGGCCGACGCCATCCTGGTGCTCGGCACCTCGCCCTACGGCTACCGCGGCCAGGACCTGCACACGCTGGACTATCGGCTGAATATCGCCGCCGGGCTGTGGTACGGCGGTTTCGCCGATCGTCTCCTGGTCAGCGGCATCAAGATCGGCGACCACTATGACGAAGCCGCCATCATGCGCGACGAGCTAATGGCGCGCGGCATACCGGCGTCGGCGATCGAGGCCGACCACAAGGGCAACCGCACGTGGGATTCGGTCTATCGCGCCCGCCACGTCTACGGCAAACGCCGCCTCATCATCGTGTCGCAGCGGGATCATCTGCCGCGCGCCATCTTCCTGGCGCGGCATACCGGCATAGAGGCCTGGGGTGTCGCCGCGGTCGGCGACACCTATGCGGGCCTCTATGCCGGCACGGTTGGCGATCTGGCGAGCCTGATCGCCTTCTACGACCTTACGAGGGGGACGGCGCCGTGATCGTGTGCAAACCCTCCCCATCTGAATGGGGAGGAAGAGCTTCGCTAGGCCGCCCTGGGCTTGACGACCCCGACCAGGTCGCGCAGTTCCGGCACCGGCGATACGACGGGCTTGTCGGCGAAATGGGCGTCGAGGTTGCGGCAGACCATCGACGTCATGCGCCGCTGCGCATGCTCCGTGCCGCCGCCGAAGTGCGGTGTCATCACCAGGCCGTCCAGCTCGAGCAGCTCGGTGCCGGTGTAGGGCTCCTCGTCGTAGACGTCCAAGGCGGCGCCCTCGATGACGTTGTGGCGCAACGCATGGGCGACGGCAGCCTCGTCGACCGCCCAGCCGCGGCTGATGTTCACCACGTGCCCGCGCGGGCCCAGCGCTTTCAGAACATCGGTGCTGATGATGTGGCGGTTGGAGGCGTCGGAGCGCAGGGCGACGATCAGGTAGTCGCACCAGGTCGCAAGTTCCATGACGTTGGGGAAGTACGGGAAGTCGACGTCGCTACGCTTGTTGCGGTTACAGTAACCTATCTCGAGGTCGAAGCCTTTGGCGCGCTTGGCGATTTCCATGCCGATCGCGCCCAGGCCCAGGATGCCGAGCTTGCCGCCGGTCAGTCCGGCGATCGCCCCGAAGCGGTTGGGAATGCGCTTGGTCCACTCGCCGCGATGGATCATCTTGTCGGCGCGCACGATGCGTCGCGTCGAGGCAAGCAGGATGCCGATCGCCAGCTCGGCCACGTCGGGGGCGTTGGCGTCGGCGCCGTGCGTGATCATGATGTTGCGCTTGCGGGCGGCGGCGAGATCGACGCGCTCATAACCGGTGCCATAGCAGCAGAACAGGGAAAGGCGGGGCAGGGCCGCCATCATGGCATCGGAGATGCCGACCGAGCCGGTGCTGACGATGGCTTGCACCTTGTCGGCGATGCCGGTGGGAATGTCCGCCGGCGTAGGCTGTGGATTCTCCATCTGCCCCACGATCTCGCATCGCTCCTCGAGCGCCGCGAGTGTCGTCTTGGTGAAATGGAAGCCGGTCAGGATCTTGGGACGGTCAGGCATGGCGTGCCCCTAACACACGCCCGTTGCGTGCGTAAATCGGGAACGCCCGCGCGGCGAAAAACCGGCTTGGCAAAGAACAGATCGCTGTGCAAGGTGCCGCCGCATCACTGCGCCTCCAACCGATTCGGCCCCCAAGCGCTCCATGAAAATCGCCATTCTCAAAGAACGCCGGCCCCACGAGACCCGCGTGGCCGCGACTCCCGAGACCGTCAAGAAGCTGAAGGCGCTGGGCGCGGAAATCACCATCGAGGCGGGTGCCGGAAGCGCCGCCGCTTATACCGACCAGGCCTATAGCGAGGCCGGGGCAAATATCGTGCCGGATGCGGCGGCTGCGGCGTCGGCCGGCGACATCATCTTCAAGGTGCAGCGGCCGATGTCGGCCGACGAGGGCGTCGATGAGCTCGGCCTCCTGCGCCAGGGCCAGATGCTGATGGCGCCGCTCGGCGCGCTCACCAACAAGGACCTGGTGCAGGCGCTGGCGGGCAAGGGCGTCACGGCCTTTGCGCTCGAGCTGATCCCGCGCATCACCCGCGCCCAGTCAATGGACATCCTGAGCTCGCAGGCGAATCTCGCGGGCTACAAGGCGGTGCTGCTGGCGGCCAACCATTTCGGTCGCATCTTCCCGCAGATGATGACGCCCGGCGGTACGCTCGCCCCGGCGCGCGCCTTCATCATGGGTGTCGGCGTGGCCGGCCTGCAGGCGATCGCCACGGCGCGCCGCCTCGGCGCGATCGTCACCGCGACCGACGTGCGGCCGGCAACCAAGGAGCAGGTGCAGTCGCTTGGGGCGAAGTTCGTCGCCGTCGAGGACGATGAGTTCAAGGCGGCGGAGACCGCGGGCGGCTATGCCAAGCAGATGAGCCCGGAGTACCAGGCCAAGCAGGCGGCGCTGGTGGCCGAGCACATCAAGATGCAGGACATCGTCGTCACCACGGCGCTGATCCCCGGCCGCAAGGCGCCGGTGCTGGTCGCCGAGGACATGGTGAAGACCATGAAGCCAGGCTCGGTGATCGTCGACATGGCGGTCGAGCAGGGCGGCAACTGCCCGCTCTCGGAGTTCGGCAAGGTGATCGAGAAGTACGGCGTGAAGATCGTCGGGCCGGCCAATCTGCCGGGTGAGGTGCCGACCGATTCGTCGGCGCTGTTCTCGCGCAATCTGCTCAACTTCATCACGCCGATGGTCGACAAGGAGACCAAGGCGCTGAAGATCGATATGAATGACGAGGTGGTGAAGGGCACGCTGGTCACCCAGGACGGCCAGATCGTGCATCCTTCGCTCGTGCAGGGCTGAGATGTCGATCTCGCCTAAGCTAATGGTGTCATCCCGAGTGCAGCGAAGGACCCTTGATCGTGCGCAGCGGGAAAGGTCCCTTGCTTCGCTCGGGATGACAATCTTCGCTTCTTCGAAGCTCGGCCTCAGGAGCCACTGAATGGACGACAGACTCGCCGGCGAAGCCGCCAAGCTTGCCTCCCAGGCGCAGGACCTCGCCGCCAACCTCAAGGCAGTGGCGCAGCAGATCCTCGATATGTCGGCTCAGAACACGTTGAATGCGCCCGACGGGCACATGCCGTTCGTCTCGCTGCTGACCATCTTCGCGCTGGCCTGCTTCGTCGGCTACTACGTGGTGTGGCGGGTGACGCCAGCGCTGCATTCGCCGCTGATGGCCGTCACCAACGCCGTCTCCTCGGTGATCATCGTCGGCGCGCTGCTGGCGGCGGGCCTGAAGGGGCTCGGCGCGGCGCAGCTGTTCGGGGCGATCGCCGTGGCGCTGGCCGCGGTCAACATCTTCGGCGGCTTCATCGTCACGCATCGCATGCTGTCGATGTTCAAGAAAAAGACTCCGGCGAAGAAGTAGGCGAACGACCATGACCCAGGAACTGGCCGCCTACGGCTATCTGATCGCCGCCATCTGCTTCATCATGGCGTTGCGCGGGCTCTCGTCGCCCGTCACCTCGCGGCAGGGCAACCTCTACGGCATCATCGGCATGATCGTGGCGATCGGCGTCACGGTCGCGACGCCGGGCGTCGTCTCTCCGTGGCTGATCGTCGGCGGCCTGCTGGTCGGCGGCGCGATCGGCACGGTCGTGGCGATGCGCATCCAGATGACCGCGCTGCCCCAGCTCGTCGCGGCCTTCCATTCGCTGGTCGGCCTTGCAGCGGTGTTCGTCGCGGCAGCGGCCTTCGTCTCGCCGGAAGCCTTCGGCATCGGCTCGCCCGGCCACATCAAGACCCAGAGCCTGGTCGAGATGGGCCTCGGCACGATCATCGGCGCCATCACCTTCACCGGCTCGATCGTGGCCTTCGCCAAGCTGCAGGGCCTGGTCACGGGCGCGCCGCTGATCTTCCGTGGCCAGCATCCGCTCAATGCCCTGATCGGCATCGGCCTGCTGCTCCTGCTGATCTGGTTCGCGCTACACGGCCATCCGATCACCTTCATGCTGCTGATCGCGCTGTCGCTGGCGGTCGGCTTCCTGCTGATCCTGCCGATCGGCGGCGCCGACATGCCGGTCGTGGTCTCGATGCTGAACTCCTATTCGGGATGGGCGGCGGCGGGCATCGGCTTCACGCTGGGCAACACCGCGCTGATCGTCACCGGCGCGCTGGTCGGCAGTTCGGGCGCGATCCTGAGCTACATCATGTGCAAGGGCATGAACCGCTCGATCTTCAACGTGATCCTGGGTGGCTTCGGCACCGACGCCTCGGCGGCGGGCGGCCCGGCAGTCAAGAACGACAAGCCGGTCAAGGCAGGCTCGGCCGAGGACGCAGCTTTCCTGATGTCGAACGCCAGCTCGGTGATCATCGTGCCGGGCTATGGCATGGCGGTGGCGCAGGCCCAGCACGCGCTGCGCGAGATGGCCGACAACTTGAAGAAGAAGGGCGTCACCGTGCGCTACGCCATCCATCCGGTGGCGGGCCGCATGCCGGGCCACATGAACGTGCTGCTGGCCGAGGCCAACGTGCCGTACGACGAGGTGTTCGAGCTCGACGACATCAACCGTGACTTCGCCGCGACCGACGTCGCCTTCGTGATCGGCGCCAACGACGTCACCAACCCGGCGGCCAAGACCGATCCCAAGAGCCCGATCTACGGTATGCCGATCCTCGACGTCGAGAAGGCGCAGACCGTTCTGTTCGTGAAGCGCGGCATGTCCTCCGGCTATGCCGGCGTCGACAACGAGCTGTTCTTCCGCGACAACACCATGATGCTGTTCGCCGACGCCAAGGTGATGTGCGAGAACATCGTGAAGGCACTCGAAGGCTCGGCGCACTAACCTCACTGGGCCGCGCGCATCCTGCGCGCTTATGAGCGGGCTGGAAGCCCGCGGTCCAATGAGCTTGAGCCCATTGCGGAGGGCCGGGTGACGGTGGCCTTGAGAGATGCAGCTCGTCATTGAGCTCGAACGGGATCCAGCAACCAGGCGCCGGCTCCAGGAAGCCCTGACGGCGCGGCTGCCGCAGTGGTTCGGACAGGACGAGCCCAATCGACACTATGCGGCTGAGGCCGAGCGGCTCGAAGGCTGGGTTGCGCGGGTCGACGGACAGCCCGCTGGTCTCATCCTGCTGAGGGGGCACAGCGCGGAACAGGCCGAAATCCATTGGCTGGGAGTCGACCCGGCGCACCATCGGAAGGGCATCGGCCGGGCGCTCGTGGCGGCGGTCGAGCGGCGGGTGAGAGCCGAGCGGATGAGAGTCCTTCTCGTCACGACGCTTCATGCCGACGTCGACTACGAGCCGTATCGGCGGACGCGATCCTTTTACGAGGCGTTGGGGTTCGAATATGCCTCGTCGACGCGCGAGGGCTCGGCCGGCCCCACCTCGGACCCGCTCGCCTGCTATCGCAAGGCTCTGTAGAGTCCGACTCGGAGGTTCTGCCATGAAGACTGTCCAATCGATGCTCGCCGAGGCCCAGGCCGCGGTGCCGATGATCAGCCCGCAGGAGGCCAAGGCGCTGGTCGGCAAGGCCGACGTGCTGTTCCTCGACGTCCGCGAGCCGCCGGAGGTCGCGGCCTCGGGCAAGGTGCCGGGCGCCGCCGCCGTGCCGCGCGGGCTGGTCGAGTTCCGCGCCGATCCGGCCTCGCCGATGCACGACAAGGCGTTCGACCGCTCCAAGATGGTCGTCTGCTACTGCGCCTCGGGCGGCCGCTCGGCACTGGTCGGCAAGACGCTGAAGGACATGGGCTACGACAATGTCCGCAATCTCGGCGGCTTCGGCGGATGGGTGCAAGCGGGCGGGGCGGTCGAGAAGACCTGAGGTGCCCCACGCGCTACCGGGCACGCGGCCCTACACGCTGCATGGGCTGAACCCGTCGCCCTATTCGGTGAAGATGCGGGCGATCCTGCGCTATCGCCGGCTTCCGTTCATCTGGCAGGCGACCGGCAATCCGCGCGAGGTCGCGGTGAAGGGCCACTTGCCGCCGGTCATTCCCGTACTGGCTTTTCCCGACGGCCGGCTGATGAACGATTCGACACCGCTCGCCTACGCGTTGGAACGCGAGCATCCGGGCCAGCGCTCGATCATCCCGGACGATCCAGCCCATGCCTGGCTGAGCGACCTGCTCGAAGATTTTGCCGACGAGTGGGTCACCAAGATGATGTTCCACTATCGCTGGTTCTACGCCGACGACCGCGCCTTTGCGCAGACGTGGATCATCACCTCGCGCGATCCGGTGATGGCCGAGGCGCCGCGGCGCGCCGGTATGCAGATGTTCAACGACCGCCAGGTCGGGCGCATGGCGATGGTCGGCTGCACCGAGCAGAACCGGCCGATCATCGAGGACAGCTACCGATTCGTGCTCGACACGCTCGACAGCCACGTGCGGACGATTCCGTTCCTGTTTGGCACGCGGCCATCGCTCGCCGACTTCGGCCTGTTCGGCCAGCTGCAGATCCTGTCGATCGATCCGACGCCGATGGCCGAGATGCGAGCGCGGGCGCCCGATGTCTATTGCTGGCTGCTGCGGCTCGACGATGCCTCGGGCGTCGAGGGCGAATGGCTCGATCCATCGATGCCGCTGCCGCAGACGCTGACGGCGCTGCTGAAGCATTGCGGCGAGACCTACCTGCCGTTTCTCGCTGCCAACACGCAGGCGCTGCGTGACGGCGCCGACGAGGTCGCGCTGGAGATCCAGGGCCGGACTTATGCCCAGCCGCCGTTCCGCTACCAGGCCAAGTGCCACGACGCGCTGTGCAACAAGCTCGCGGTGCTCGGGCCCGAGGTGCGGCGCCGCCTCGACCCGGTGCTCGAGGAAACAGGTTGCCTGCGCTATCTGGCCTGACGGTGCGGCGCGCCGTCCTGTTCGACGTCGGCGGGCCGATCGACATGGAGTTTGCCTACGAGATCGCCGTCGAAGGCGCGATCGCCGCGGCGTGCGGCATGGAGGGTATCCGGCTCGACCAGGCGGCGATCGACGAGGCGTCGGAGCATGCGGTCGAGGCGTTCGCCCCGGACGCCCATGCCCACATGATCGAGGCGCTGTGCGGCGACCCGCGCACGATCGAGCGGGTAC
>DASXQC010000820.1:0-2955 GCA_036493235.1 Reyranella sp. | reverse complement strand
CTGCCGGCCCAGCCGGTCGATCCGCCGACGCTGGCCATGAACTTCATGGTCAATGATTCGCCGCTCGCCGGCCGCGAGGGCGACAAGGTCACCACCCGCATGATCCGCGCCCGCCTGATGCGCGAGGCCGAGGGCAATGTCGCGATCCGGGTGCGCGACACCGAGAATGCCGATTCCTACGAGGTCGCCGGCCGCGGCGAACTCCAGCTCGGCGTGCTGATCGAGACCATGCGCCGCGAGGGCTTCGAGGTGGCGGTCGGCCGGCCGAGGGTTCTCTTCCAGACCGACGAGCAGACCGGCCAGCGGCTGGAGCCGATCGAGGAGGTCGTGGTCGACGTCGACGACGCCTATACCGGCGTGGTGGTCGAGCAGATCAGCCAGCGCAAGGGCGAGTTGCAAGACATGCGCCCCTCCGGTGCCGGCAAGACCCGCCTGGTGTTCCACGCCCCGTCGCGCGGTCTGATTGGCTATCACGGTGAGTTTCTGACCGATACCCGCGGTACCGGCGTCATGAACCGGCTGTTCCACTCCTACGGCCCGTTTCGCGGGCCGATCCAGGGCCGGCGAAACGGCGCGCTGATCGCCAATGCCGAAGGCACCGCAGTGGCCTATGCTCTGTGGAACCTTGAGGAGCGTGGGCCGATGTTCATCGATCCGGGCATCACCGTATACGGGGGCATGCTGATCGGCGAGCACAGCCGAGGGAACGATCTCGACGTCAATGTGTTGAAGGGGAAACAGCTCACCAACATCCGCGCGGCCGGCAAGGACGAAGCCGTCCGCCTGACCCCGCCCCGCCGGATGAGCCTTGAGCAGGCGATCGCGTACATCGACGACGACGAACTCGTCGAAGTGACACCAAAGTCGATTAGGCTGCGTAAGCGGTTCCTCAATCCGGAGGACCGTAAGCGAGCCAAAAAGCAGGCCGCCTTGGCGGCCGAATAGTGGCGTAGCAAAAGCAACAGAGGACAAGCTTGAAGAACAACGACACCTTCACCGACCGGTTGGAAGCCCAGGCCAAGGCCAAGCAGGTACTGCTCGAGAAGGCCAAGAAGAACGACCCCACGAGCGACCCCGAGTTCGCTGCCCGTCAGAAGGCTCGACTCGAAGCCGCCCGCATCCGCGAAGAGCGTGAGGCTGAGCGCCGCCGCGCTGTACAGGCAGAGCGTGACCGCGTCCGCGCCGAGCGTGCCGCGATCACCGCCGCCAAGGCGGCCGAGGCCGCCCGCAAGGCGGAGGAGTCCCGCCTCGCCGCCGAGCAGGCCCGCAAGGACGCCGAGGAGCGCGCCCGCCGCGCCATCCGCTCGGCGCCGAAGCCGGTCCAGCTCGGCCTCAAGGACCTCAGGGCCGCCCTCGAAGCCCGCACCGGCGGCAAGTAACTCTCATGTTCCTCTCCCCCTCCGGGGGAGAGGCCAGATGAGGGGGACTACACGTGCCCGCCTGTCAGGCTGGCGCGCTGGCTGATCTCGATGTGATTGCCGTCGGGATCGCACACGAACGCGTAGCGCACCGTCTCGCCCAGCACGCGCACGTCGCCACCCGACGTGCCGCCGCGAGCGAGGATGCCCTCGACTTCTGCCACGCAGTCGAACACCTGCACCGTGGTGTAGCGATATCCCGGCCCGCGCCAGTCCTTGCCGCGGTGCTCGACCTTGCCCTGCTCGGCGATCACGACCAGGGAATCGCCGCAGCGGTAGCGGCCATCGCCGACCCGCTCATACTGCATGGCGCGCGTCCAGAAGCGGTCGTGCGCGGCAGGGTCGTTGACCCGTAGCAGCACGGCGATGCCCTCGACGCCCTGCCACCCCTTGGGCGCCAGGGTCACCTTGTTCCCATCCGGATCGGCCAGCACCTGAGGCGCGCTCAATCCTTCGCGGGCGATCTGCAGCCCGACGATGCCCGACGGCGCGATCGCCGGCAGGGGATCGCGGGCATGGTTCATCTTCAGGATCGAGCCGTTCATGTGATGGCGGTGCTGCTGCACCCCGCCGCCGACCTTGCCCATGTGGTCGTACGGCAGGCCGACGGTCTGCTGCCAGAAGGCGAGTTGTGTCTCGCGCGAGTTGGAAAACAGGCCGATATCGAGATGGGGCTTGGCGAGATTCATGGGGATAACCGGGTTCGCTTGTTACAAAACATACAAACTGCGACACGACTCCGACACATCACAATTGATACATAGACAGCGGGTAATCGGCCGCCGGGTGGGGACTTGGGCGGCCAGCAGATGGGAAGGAACATCAACATGATGCGAGCCGTCATTGGCACGGTTGCCGTGCTTGCAGGATTTGCGGTCCTCGAGGATTCGGTCGACGCCAGCACCGGCATTGTCGGCTCGTGCAAGGCGGCGCAGGCCTATGCCTTGATGCCGGCCGGCGAGCAGCTGGCCGTGCGTGCCGCGCCGACGCCGGAAGCCGCCGTGGTCGGCATGATCGTGCCGCGCGAGATGATCCAGGATCTTTCCACCACGCCCGTCACCATGATCACCAGCCAGGGCGGCTGGGCGCGCATCGCGGTCGGCGGCGCGGACTACACCGCGATCGACAAGACGCCGCGCCAGACCGGATGGATCCCGGCCGATGCGCTCACGGTCGATACGCATCTCGACACCCCGGCGACGATCTACAGCCGGCCCGGCCTGATGGGTCGCGAGATCGGCAAGGCGCAGGACATGCAGTTCCGTGTGCTCGGCTGTAAGGGCGAGTTCCTGCAGGTGATCAACGCCGACAAGGGCAACGTCTGGCTCGACCGCTGGTGCACCCGGCCGGAGGGCTGCCGCGGCTAGCGTAACGACACAGTTAAAGGGAGCGGTCTTCACTCTTCCGGGAAATCGGGTGAGGGCCGCGGGACAGCAGCGGGCCGGGAGGGCAGCCTCCCGGTCTTCTTTTTCAGATCTTCAGCTCGCTGAAGAAGTCGTTGCCCTTGTCGTCGGTCACGATGAAGGCGGGGAAGTTC
>DASXQC010000819.1:0-3855 GCA_036493235.1 Reyranella sp. | reverse complement strand
AAGCCGGGCGCCTTCGAGGCGTCGACGGCGGAGAACGTCCTGAAGCACCTCTAAGGAGGCGCTGCGGACCCTAGAGCCGGCCTTGCCCAGAGTTCTCAACCGCGACTGACAAGAGGAGCAAGAGATATGGTCAAGGTCGGCGACAAGGTTCCCCACGCGACATTGCGTGGGATGGGTCCCGAGGGCCCCAAAGCCATCACAACCGAGGAATTGTTCGCCCCGGGCAAGAAGGTCGTCGCCTTCGCGCTGCCGGGCGCCTTCACGCCGACCTGCTCGGCCAAGCACGTGCCGGGCTTCGTCGGGTCGTTCGACAAGATCAAGGCCAAGGGCGTCGACACCATCGCCTGCATCTCGGTCAACGACGCCTTCGTGATGGGCGCCTGGGGCAAGGAGCAGCAGGCCGGTGACAAGGTGATGATGCTGGGCGATGGCGGTGCGGAGTTCACCAACGCCATGGGTCTCAGCATGGACCTCACCAAGAACGGCATGGGCGTGCGCAGCCAGCGCTACGCCATGATCGTCGACGGTGGCGTCATCAAGGAACTGTTCGTCGAGAAGCCGGGCTCCTTCGAGGTGTCGGCTGCCGAGAACGTGCTGAAGCACCTTTAGGTCTTCTCTTGCCGGACCGCGGGTCTCTGGCCCGCTCGCGACTCATGAGCGGGCGGGAACGCCCGCGGTCCGGCAAGAACATCACGCCGATTTCGTCTAGACTGGCGGCATGGCCATACCTGAGCCGCCCGTCTTCACCGGACTGTTCTCCGTCAACGGTGCCACGCGCCTCTACGGCACGATCGGCGACCCGATCCGACAGCTGCGCATGACCGCGTTGATGCCGCAGGTTTTCGCGGCGGTCGGCGCCAACGCCGTGTGGCTGCCGCTCGAGGGCGGCCCGCCGTTGCTGTACCTCATGCTCGACGGCCTGCGCGGCAAGATGCGCAATCTCGGCGGCTTCACCGTCACCATCCCGCACAAGACGGCGATCCTGCCGATGCTCGACCGCGTCTCGCCGCGCGCGCAGGCCTCGGGCAGCGTCAACATGGTGAAGCGCGATCCGGACGGCGCGCTGGTCGGCGACATCGGCGATGGGCTCGGTTTCGTGCGCGGGCTGGAAGCGATGGGTCATCGCGTGCGCGGCGCCAGCGTCTGGCTGGTCGGGTTGGGTGGCATCGGCGGCGCGATCGCCGCGGCGCTGTGCGAAGCGGGCGTCGGCCGCCTCGTCGTCAGCGAGCTCGACGACGCGCGCGCCGACGCGGCGCTGGCGCGGCTCTCGAGGTTCTATCCCGAGGTGCCGGTGGCGAGCGTGGACACGCCGCCCCGGGGCATCCACTACGCCATCAATGCGACGCCGCTGGGGCTGAAACCCAACGACCCGTTGCCGTTCGATCCGATGATCCTGACACCCGAGGTGCTGGTCGCCGAGGTGATCATGAGCCCGGTCGAGACCCCGCTGCTGCAGCGCGCCCGCACGCACGGCCGACGCGTCCACCATGGCCGCCATACGCTCGACCATCAGATACCGATCCTGCTCGACTGGTTCGGCATCGACACCAAAGACATCGACATCGTGCGACTGGTGAGGTCCATCCCATCATGAAGACAGCTCTCGTTACCGGCGCGACCGACGGCGTAGGCCGGGTCGTGGCCAAGCGGCTCGCGAAAGATGGCTGGCGCGTGCTGGTGCACGGCCGCAATGCTGAGCGTGGCCAATCGCTCGTGAAGGAGATCGAGGGTGCGGGCGGCAAAGCCACGTTCCTCAAGGCCGATCTCGCCGCGCTCGCCGAGGTCCGCACGCTCGCCGACGCGGTGAAGACGGAGACCGGCCAGCTCGGGCTTCTGATCAACAATGCCGGCATCGGCACGGCCGGCGACAGGCCGGGCCGCCAGGAGAGCGCCGACGGCCATGAGCTGCGCTTCGCCGTGAACTACCTCGCGGGCTTCCTGCTCACCCACCGGCTGCTACCGCTGCTCAAGGCGGGTGCGCCGGCGCGGATCGTCAATGTCTCGTCGGCCGGCCAGGAGGCGATCGATTTCGGCGACGTGATGCTGACCAAGGCCTACGCCGGCAGCCGCGCCTATCGCCAAAGCAAGCTGGCGCAGATCCTGTTCACGGTCGACCTGGCGGACGAACTCAAAGGCGACCGCATCATCGCCAACTGCCTGCACCCCTCGACCTACATGAATACCACCATGGTGAAGCAATCGGGCACCACGCCGATGAGCAGCGTCGAGACCGGCGCCGACGCGATCATGCAGCTCGCCGTCTCGCCGAAGCTCGAGGGCAAGAGCGGGCTCTACTTCAATGTGATGGACGAAACCCGCGCCAGCCCGCAGGCCTACGACGCCAAGGCCCGTGCGCAGTTGCGCAAGCTCAGCTTGGAGCTGACCGGCTTATAAGGTCAGCCCGCCGTTGACGTGGATGGTCTGGCCGGTGACGTAGCTCGCCGCCGGCGAGCACAGGAACGCGATCACCGCCGCCACCTCGGTCGGCGTGCCGTAACGGCGCATCGGGATCGATTCGCTCACCTTGGCCATGCGCTCGCGCGGCACGGCAGCGTGGCCCTCGGCATCCTTCTCGATGAAGCCGGGCGCGACGCAGTTCACCGTGGCGCCCGACGGCGCAAGATCGGCCGCCAGCGCCTTGGCCAGCGCCTCGACACCGGCCTTGGCGGCGGCCGAGGCCGGAAAGGTCATGATCCCACGCGCGAAGGCGTGCGCCACGAAGGACGAGACACCGATCAGCCGGCCCTGCGGCCCCGCCTTGACCAGCCATGGCTTGGCCGCGGTCGCGAGCTCGAAGAACGCCGACGTCATGGCAGCCAGCGAAGCATCCCAGGCGGCACGGTCGACCTCGCCCACCGGCCGGCGGTCGGCGAAGCCCGCGTTGCTCACCACGCCATCGATCTTGCCGAACCGCGCCACCGTCTCCTCGACCAGCCGCGTGCCGACGCCGACCTGGCCGAGATCGCCCTCGAGGATCAGGGTTTCAGCCCCGGTGGCGCCGACCTGCTGCACCACACGCTCGGCGCCGCTGCGGTTCTTGCGGGCATGGATAGCGATGGCGGTGTCGGGCGCGGCCAACGCGCGGGCCGCGGCAGCGCCAATGCCGGAGGAGGCGCCGGTGATGAGGAAGACTCGCATCCCCGTCTAATGCCCGCGGTAAAGCGCTGTGACAACTGCCCCAGGAGGCGGCTCCCGCGGCAACGTCCTGCTTCACGCCTCCGTTACCCGATCACGATTCAACCACGGAGGAAAATCATGGTTCTGAGACATGCATTGCTCGCGGCCGTGATCGGCAGCCTTGCCGCCACCACAGGCGCCTTGGCCCAGACGCCCCCGACGGCACCGGGCCACCCGACGGCCCGCATGGCCGACAAGGACATGACGGCAATGCCAGCGGCGGCGGACGCGAACAAGCTGATCGGCCGTAGCGTCACGAACAAGAACAACGACACGATCGGCAAGATCGAATCCGTCTACCTCGGCGCCAGCGGCAAGGTCGACAGCGTAATCGTCGGCGTCGGCGGCTTCCTGGGGGTCGGCGAGCGCTATGCCCGCCTGCACTGGAAGGACCTGCAAATCAGCGACCACGGCGAGAAGGTCGTTCTCAACATGAGCAAGGACCAGCTCAAGGCGATGGCGCCGTACAAATACAAGGACGATGCCGAGCGCGGCCAGGTGTTCAACGACCGCGGCGTCTGGAAGGATGACAGCCGCGCGGCCGCCGATGCCCGCGCCACCACCGGCAGCGCCGCCACTGACAACCGCGACCGCACGATGGCCGACAATCGCTCGACGGCGAACACCGAGTCGACCGGCGACTTCAACGCCCAGGGCAACCTCTCGGCCAACGCCGTG
>DASXQC010000818.1:0-2527 GCA_036493235.1 Reyranella sp. | reverse complement strand
GATGAAGCCCGGGATGCCGTCCTGCACCGTGACGTCGATGCCGTTGTCCTGGATGCCCGCGACGATGACGGTGACCACGTCGCCCTTCTTGGCGACGGCGTTCACCTTCTCGAACGGGTCGTTGGCCAGCTGCTTGATGCCAAGCGAGATGCGCTCCTTGTCGATGTCGACGTCGAGCACCTTCACCTTGACGCCATCGCCCTTCTTGTAGTCGCGGATGGCTTCGTCGCCGGCCTTGTCCCAGGACAGGTCGGAGAGGTGCACCATGCCGTCGATGTCGCCGGGCAGGCCGACGAACAGGCCGAACTCGGTGATGTTGCGGACCTCGCCATCGAGTTCCGTGCCCGCCGGATACTGCTCGGCGAAGCTCTCCCACGGGTTGGCCATGCACTGCTTCAGGCCGAGCGAGATGCGGCGCTTGGACATGTCGACGTCCAGCACCATCACTTCGACCTCCTGCGAGGTCGACACGATCTTGCCGGGGTGCACATTCTTCTTGGTCCAGCTCATCTCGGAGACGTGGACCAGACCCTCGACGCCCGGCTCCAGCTCCACGAAGGCGCCGTAGTCGGTGATGTTGGTGACGCGGCCCTTGAGGCGCTGGCCGACTGGGTACTTCGCGCCCGCGCCGTCCCACGGATCGCTCATCAGCTGCTTCATGCCGAGCGAGATGCGCTGGGTCTCCGGGTTGAAGCGGATGACCTGCACCTTGACGTTCTGGCCGATGGTGAGCGCCTCGGATGGATGGTTGATGCGCTTCCACGCGATATCCGTCACGTGCAGCAGGCCATCGACGCCGCCGAGATCGACGAATGCACCGTAGTCGGTGATGTTCTTGACCACGCCGTCGAGCACCTGGCCTTCGCTCAGGTTGCCCATCAGGCGGGTACGGTCCTCGGCGCGGGTCTCTTCCATGACGGCACGGCGCGACACGACGATATTGCCGCGGCGACGGTCCATCTTGAGGATCGCGAACTGCTGGTCCTGGCCCATCAGCGGGCCGACATCGCGCACCGGGCGGACGTCGACCTGGCTGCCCGGCAGGAAGGCCACGGCGCCGCCAAGATCGACGGTGAAGCCGCCCTTCACGCGACCGAAGATCGTGCCCATGACACGCTCCTGATCGTTGAAGGCCTTCTCGAGCACGGTCCAGGCTTCCTCGCGCCGCGCCTTCTCGCGCGACAGAACGGCCTCGCCGTCCTTGTTCTCCATGCGGTCGACGAAGATCTCGACCGTATCGCCTTCCTTGACCTCGGCGGCGACGCCGTTGTTGTTGAATTCCCTGAGCGGGACACGGCCTTCGGACTTGAGGCCGACATCGACCACGACGAAGTCGTTGGCGATGCGCACCACGGTTCCCTTGACCACGGTGCCTTCGAAGCTCGACGCTCCGCCGAGCGACTCGTCGAGTAGTGCTGCGAACTCCGCGCTGGCGGCGTCGTTCGACGGTTTACGCAGGGCGCTGCCCTTAGCCATTCAAAACCTCTTCCTTCATCGATCCCAGGCGAAACGCTGCCGCCCGTCGGCCAACCGGTAGATCCGGCGGATCCAGTGCCTTGAAACTCCACGGGCGAACTTCCGTTGCCCGCAATCGCCGCTAAGACGTCTTCAGGTTGCCGGCGGCGACTTATGGCGCGGCGACCCGAAAGCCCTTGTCCTCAATGAAAGCCAGAGCGGCGGCAAACGCCGCATCGGCATCCATTTGAGTGGTATCGAGAAGCCAGGCATCGGGCGCGGCTTTTAGAGGTGCAGCCGCCCGTTCGCTGTCGCGACGGTCCCGCTCCGCCATCTCGGCAAGAACGCGCGGTTTTATAGTGTCGACTCCCCGCGCCCGCAACTCCTGGTATCGCCGCTCTGCCCGGGCGTCCGGACTTGCAGTCACGAACAATTTCACAGGGGCGTCGGGGCAAATCACGGTGCCGATATCGCGGCCATCGAGCACTGCGCCCGGCGCCTGAGATGAGAATTCTTTTTGGAATTTCAATAAATTAGACCGAACCTCCGAGATCGCGCCCACTTTCGAGGCCTGCTGGCCGGCTTCATCGGTCCGAAGCGCCGGATCGGCGAGATCGTCCGGAGTCAGCCGGGCGGCCACCTCGGCCGGCGCCTGGCCGGTCTGCAGGGCCTTCCAGCCGACCGCCCGGTAAAGCAGGCCGGTGTCCAGGTGAGGTAGCCGGAAATGCGCTGCCAGCCGCTTGGCTAACGTCCCTTTACCTGAGGCCGACGGTCCGTCTACGGCAATGACCAGGCGCTCGGAGGACCGCGCCACTGCAGTGGCGCTCATGAATCCGAGCGCCACTGGAGTGGCGCGATCCAATGAGCGGTCATTCCGCCTCGATCTTGGCGCCGAGGCCGTTCATTAGCGCGGCGAAGCCCGGGAACGAGGTGTCGATCGGGGACCCGTCATCGACCGCCACCGCGTCGCGCGCCGCCGTGCCCAGCACCAGGAAGGCCATGGCAATGCGATGGTCGAGATGCGTCTTCACCAGGCCGCCGCCGGCCGGCGGCTTGCCGTTGCCCTCAACCA
>DASXQC010000817.1:0-22642 GCA_036493235.1 Reyranella sp. | reverse complement strand
CCACCGGTTCGTTCATATGGGAAGTCTGCAGTGGCGACGGTCTTTTGGTGCTCCAACGGTCAACCAAGACTTTTTCGACGCGTGTCGAGGCTCTCTTCGATTCGGCACAGAGCACAGCCCGGTTGACGCTCGACCAACTAGGTGTTTAGTCCCGGCATTTGGTGGAGCGGGTCGAGCCTGAATCGTTGAGGCTCTTTGTCCAGGTCTTGCAGATGAACTCGTAGGGTGTGAGTCCCTGGAGGGTCTTGAGCCTGCGTCCGAAGTTGTAAGCGCTGACGAAGTTGGCGAGATGGGCTTCGAGTTGCTGGTGGCGGTCGTAGTGGTAGCGCTGGACAGTGGCTTCCTTGATGGTGCGGTTCATGCGTTCGACCTGACCGTTGGTCCAGGGATGCTTCACCTTGATGAGGCGATGCTCGATGCCGTTTTCCTGGCAACGCATATCGAACATATGCGTGACGTAGCGTGCCGTCGGTCCATCGGCATAGCGCGGCGGGAAGGTGAACTGAATGCCGTTGTCCGTCAGCACAATATGGATCTTGTAGGGGACGGCTGCGACCAGAGCCTCGAGGAAGGCGGCGGCCGAACTTCGGCCGGTCTTCCGCACGACCTGCACGAAGGCGAATTTGCTGACACGATCGACGGCGACGTAGAGATACAGCTTGCCTTCGGCCGTTCGTACTTCGGCGATGTCGATGTGGAAGTAGCCGATCGGATAGGTCTTGAACGTCTTCCTGGCCGGTTTGTCGCCTTCAACCGCGGGCAAGCGGCTGATGCCGTGCCGCTGCAAGCAGCGATGAAGTGACGAGCGGGTCAGGCGTGGGATGGTCGGTTGCAGGGCATAGAGACAGTCATCGAGCGGCAGCAGCGTGTGCCGGCGGAAGGCGACCACGATGGCTTCTTCGTCGATCGACAGGATCGTGGATCTCGGCTCCTTCGGACCGGTTCGCAGATCGCCGACCGAGCTGCGCGCCTTCCATTTGCGGGCCGTCTTCGGGTTGATCCCGTAGCGCCTGGCGAGCTGTCTCAAGCTCGCTTGACTATGCTGTATCGCTCGACGGATCGCCTCCGTCGTGGTGGCGCAGCCGTGAAGAATCTGGCCCATAGCGCGTCCCTCCATGCCGGCGAGAACACTGCGCCATCAAACCCTGGGATCAAACACCTAGTCGACAGCCACCGTAAAGCGGCGACCCGGCGCGGGAAGCCCTTGCTGGCGGGTTTGGCTTTCGGCGAAGATATCCTCGCCGCCGAGGCGGGCGCTTCACTTGATCCAGCGAGACTTGCCGTCGGAATTGCTCGGATCGCTGCTCAGGCCATTCGAGGTACTTACTTACCGCTCGCGGAAGGCCCGATCCATCTGGTCGGTGAAGGGCTTGACGAGGTAGGACGCTGCCGTTCGCGCTGCGGTCGAAATGAAGATCTCGGCCGGCATGCCTGGTACGAGTTTGAAACCATGCAGGCCGGCTAACGCCGCCTCGTCGAGTTGGACGTGGGCGATGTAGTGCTCCTGGCTGGTCGACGGATCACGCGTCGACGCAGGAGACACCAGCACGACCCTTGCCCTCAACTCCGGCGTGGTGTTGCGATTGAGAGCGGTCAAGCGCACGCGAGCCTGCTGTCCTTCCTGCACCCGGTCGATGTCGCCGGGCGCAATCTTGGCCTCGAACTTGAGCTCGGCGTAGTGAGGAACGATTGTCGCAATCTTCGCGGCCGGCGTTATGACGCCACCGACGGTGAAAATCGAGAGCTCGTTCACGAAACCTGAAACCGGCGCGCGAATGTCGGTGCGCGACAGCCGATCGTCAATCGCCAGTCTCCGCTCACTCAGCTCAGCCAGCCGTGCATCGACGGTCCGCAACTCTCGCTGTGCCTCGGTACGGGCATTCTGATCAATGGCGATGATCTGTACCTGGATCTCGCTCGTGCGTGCCTTTGCACGTGCGATACTGGCCTCGATATCGCCGATTTCGCCGGGAATACGGGCCGCATCGCGCAAGGCCGCATAGACCCGCGTGTAGTCGACCAGCTTCTTGTCGTGAAGATCGACGAGCTTGTCTCGTTCCGCCTCAACCAGCTTGAGCTCCCGGCGCTTGGCGACGCGCCGGGCCTCTAGGCCGTTGATCTCTTCCATGGTCTGGCCGATGGTCAGCTCGAGCTGTTGTTTTTGGCTGTCCCGCGCGGTCTTGTTGCCATTGAACAGCCGGCTTTCACCGCTGACTGCCGTATCTGCCGAGATCGCCAGTGCTTCGAGCTCTTTCGGAAAATCTATTTCGACCAGATTATCGCGTTCGGCGAGCAGCCGAGCCTTGCGGGCAAGGGCTTCCACCAGCTGCGCCCGCACGATGAGTTGCTCGGCCCTTATCTGGACGTCATCGAGTGCAATCAGGATCTGGCCTTCGTTGACGAAGTCCCCCACACGCACCGCCAGCGTTCTGATGATCCCGCCGTCGCGATGCTGCACTTCCTTGAGGTTTTGGTCGACCTTGACCACCCCCGACGTGATCACGGCGCCGTCGAGATGGGCCATGACGGCCCAGCCGCCACAACCGATCGTCAGCAAAGCCGCCAAGGCAACTCCTGCTGCGACGCGCGGCCAGATGGCAAAGGGCCGCCTCAGCCCGGCATACCGGACTCCGCCACTCCTCGACGCTCCGTTGATCCCCATGGTCGAACCCATCTTTCAGGAAGGACAAACTACGAAACGACGACGACGAACGCGAGATCATGACGTCCGGGAAGCTCGATCGAGTAGTACTCCTCCGAGCCGTCCCGATCATGGATGTCGACGAAGGTGAGATCGCTGCCGTCGCCCTGCTCGAAGCGGAAGCGGATGGGACGCCGGTCACTGTTCTCGGACAGATAAATGTCCTCGAACAGGTCATCGATCTCCGGCGCGACGCCCTCTTCCTGACGATAGAAGATCTCGTAGCGGGCAGCGATGATGCTGTCACCATTGGAGAAGTCAGTGATCTTGTGCACCAGATCGGGCTGGTGATCGTCGTCGGATCTCTTGAACTCGAACGTATCGTCGCCATCGCCGCCGGTGAGGGAGATAGGACCCGCCCCGCTGACAAAGTGATCGTCGCCCTGGCCGCCAATGATCTTTTCGAAATTGGCGATGAAATCGCGACCAATATCCGCCCCCTCAGCCGACCCGTCGCGAATGTTGACGAAGATATCGAGAACCGCAGAGGAGTAGTCGAGCGTGTCCTCGCCACTGCTGCCGTCATACCTATCGGCCGCCGCATCGGCGGCCGCGATCACGTGATCTGCACCGGCCCCACCTTCGACCGTATCGTAACCGTGGCCGTCCGCCAGAATATCGTCTCCATCATCGCCGAACACGGCATCGTTGCCGGTGTCGGCGGCGACCGTGTCATCTCCCGCACCGGCCAAGATTACGTCGCTGCCGTCGCCGCCGAGGAGCTTGTCGTCGCCATCTCCGCCATCCAGCATGTCGTCGCCGGCGTCGCCCCGGACCGTGTCGTTGCCGGCTCCGGCCACCAGGACGTCGTCGCCGTCGCCGCCCACGATGAGATCGTCGCCGTTCTCGCCCAGGAGCGTGTCGTCGCCGGCTTCGCCGAACAGCCGATCGTCGCCCTCGCCGCCATAGACGACGTCGTTGCCGGCGCCGGCAAAGACGACGTCGGTGCCATTCCCGGCAAAGACGATGTCATCGCCCGCACCCGCCACGATGTGATCATTGCCGTCACCGGCAATCACCACGTCGCTACCCTCCCTGGCGTCAATGTTGTCGTCGCCGGCCCGCGCATCGATCACATCGCCGCATGCGGTCCCCAGCAGGTTGTCGTCGCCGTCCGTCCCGACGATGGGTGGCGCATCGACGATGCGCAGTTGCGCCACCTGTTGAACGCGACCAATCCCGTCGCTGATGGAGTACTTGAACACCACGTCGCGCAGGCCGCCGTGCTCGGGCGTAAACATCCATCCACCGTCGACAGCGGTTAGCCTCCCCGACGTAGATGTCAGGGCAAGAACCTTCAAGGGATCGCCGTCAGGATCCGAGGCGCCGGCCAGCAGCGCCAGTAACGGTATGAAGTAGGCCTGACACGCAATCAGGTCCGGCAAGACGACCGGTCCGTTCGTCCGGGGTAGTCGATTTCGATCATCGCGTGGCGACACTCGGTCGCCCGGCTGACGGATCGGCCGGTCCGTTGTGTCGGCCGTTCCGCCACCGCCTCCACCGCCTCCTCTTCCCGTTGATATCCCGTCCTGTTCCACTGGTAGCGGCTTGATCGCCGACTGGTTGTCATTGGCTGGATGCTGCCCCAGTCGGGTATCCGGTCCGACATACAACTGGCTGTTGGTGTGGGGTGGCGCATCGTTGCCGACGACCTCGTCGAGCAATTCCCCGGAT
Organism: Reyranella sp.; assembly: GCA_036493235.1. Taxonomy (GTDB): domain Bacteria; phylum Pseudomonadota; class Alphaproteobacteria; order Reyranellales; family Reyranellaceae; genus Reyranella. Next base: position 18,267 of record DASXQC010000817.1, on the reverse strand, counting down.
ACGGCACGCCGGGATGCTGCCGGCGACCCATCGTCGGAGCTGCCCACTGCGTCCCCCTCCGAGGCTTCTGGCGCCGCTGCCGTGGCAGGACCTTCCTCGCCCAAAGCCTGGTCCTGTGCACTGTCGCTTTCCGGGCTCTGCGCGCGATCGCTCTCCTGGCGAGGCGGCGCTTCACGCGCCACGGAGAGAAAGGACTTCAAATACACGGCGAACCCCGTCAGCACCGTCAAGAATGCCAGCGGCACGAAGTTGCCTTTCGGCTTTTCCTCGAAAATAAAATCCTCGCGGCAGGTTTGCGCGGACGGCTGCTGCTCCCGGAAGGCCTGGGTCTTGATCATGCTGGCCGCCGGATCTGGCCGACGCTGGGGCCCGAAGCAGTCTGCCGCACAGCCGGCTGCGCCGAGGGAGTCATGATCTCCTCCTTCTTGCCGAAGGCCGTCAGGCGTCCGTTCTGCACGATCGCCACCAGGTCGACCGCGACCAGCGCACTCGGGCGGTGGGCGACCACGATGGCGATACCATTGCGCGCCCTGATACCCTCGATCGCGCGCGTCAGCGCCTCCTCGCCTTCGCCGTCAAGGTTGGAGTTGGGCTCGTCCAAGATGACGAGGAACGGATCGCCGTAAAGCGCCCGCGCCAGCGCGACGCGTTGCCGCTGACCAGCCGACAAGGCCATGCCCTGGGGGCCGAGCTTCGTCCTGTATCCCTCCGGCATTCGCAAAATCATTTCATGGACGCCGGCAGCCCTCGCCGCCTCGATCACCTTCCTGTAGTCGGGTTCGATGTCGAAACGGCTGATGTTTTCCTCGATCGTTCCGTCCATCAGGCTGATCTCCTGGGGCAGATAGCCGAGGTGTTGGCCGATCTCATCCTCGGGCCAGTGGGCGAGGTCGGCGCCGTCCAGCCGCACGCTGCCGCGCAAAACGGGCCAGATGCCCGTCAGCGCTCTCACAAGGGTCGTCTTGCCGCCGGCGCTTGGGCCGATGATGCCCAGCGCCTGCCCTGCCCTGAGCTCGAAGCTCACCTCGCTCAGGACGATCTGGCCGGAAGCGGGCACAGGCACTGTGATCTTCTCCAGCACCAGCCCGGCCTGTGGCGCGGGAAGCTTCATGGGCTGCTCGGCGCTGGCGAGCGCCACCACAGTGTCGCGCAGCCTGTCGTATGCCGCGCGCGCCGCCACGAAACCTTTCCAGTTGCCGATCGCCAGGTCGACCGGTGCCAGGGCACGCGCCGAAGCCACCGAGCAGGCGATGATCGCGCCCGCAGTCAACTCACCGATGATCGTGAGATAGGCGCCGAGGCCGAGCACTGCCGACTGAAGCAGCATGCGCAAGACCCGCGAGATCGCGGCAAAGGTGCCGCTGATGTCATTGGCCCTGGTCTGCAGCTCGAGATGATCCCCATTGGCCTCGTTGAACCGGTCGACGGCGCGACCGGAGAACCCCATGGCCTTGATGACCTCGGCATTGCGCGTATTCGAATCGGCGATGGAGTTGCGGGCGATTGCCGCCTGTCGTGTCGAACTGTGCAGGCGCTTGGTCATGATTTCGCTGACGACTGTGAGCACCGTGAGGACGAACGCCCCGGCGAAAGTCAGGGCCCCGAGCACAGGATGGAGCAGGTAGATGAAGACCAGATAGACCGGCATCCATGGCAGGTCGAACAGCGCTCCCGGGCCCTGGCTGCCGAGGAAGCCGCGCACGGTGTCGACGTCGCGGCCCCGTTCCAGTGCCTCTGACGTGGAGAAGCCGAAGCGAGGCATGTCGATAGCGACACGATGGGCCAGCGGGGCTATCTTCCTGTCGAGGCGCGCACCGATCCGTACGAGGATCTGCGACCGCACCACGTCGAAGCCGCCCTGGAACAGATAGAGTCCGATCGCCAAGGCCGACAGTACCGCCAGCGTCGGGATGCTGCCGCTGGTCAATGCCCGGTCGTAGATCTGCATCATGTAGAGGGAGCCGGTCAGGGCGAGGATATTTATCAGCCCCGAGATCAAGAACAGGAACAGCACGATGCCGCGAAGCCCGCGCGTCAGTTCCTCGAGGTTGCGGCGTTTCGCCGGGGTCAACTCTTTGGTCTTGGCCATCTGTCCGCGACGCTCCTGCTGGGGAACGGTCGGCCCGGCGCGGCCGGAAGCGGCTGATCATCGCTTCCGGCCGGCCGGCCGGCCGGTTTACGCGGTCACGTTCGAGTTGTTCAGGTCCTGGTGTCCGGCAATCTCGATCGTGAAGTCCGCGCCGGCGTTGCCATCGACGTTGCCCTGGACGATCGTGAAGTCGCCGTCGGCGCGCGATTCAAAGGAGACGGCCAACTGGCCCGCCCCCGTGAGCGACGCGCCAGTGACGAGGGTGAACGCCTGGTTGCCCGTCGTGCCGATGTCGGCATCGATCCCGGAGAGGTCGATGCGATCGCCAGGCTCGAACAGCAGGATGGTGTCGCCGTCGGCGGCAGCCGTCGACAGGAACCGGAAGGTGTCGTTGCCCGCACCGCCGTCCATGACGTTGACGGCATTGCTGGCGACGATGGCGTCGTTGCCCGATCCGGTGTTGACGTTCTCGATGCCCCAGATCGTGTCGTTGCCGGTCTGGCTGCTCGAGACATTGCCCTTGGCAAGGGCGCCGGTTCCCAGCTGGACCGACACGTCGACCGTGGCGGCAGAGAGGTCCAACGTATCCCTGCCCGCCCCGCCGTCGCTGTCGTCGCCGAAGTAGGTGTCGTTGCCATCGCCCACCTCGGCCACGATCAGGTCGTCGCCCGCACCGCCGAACACGGTGTCGTCACCTGCCCCGGCCGTGATCAGATCGTTGCCGCCCTCGCCGAACAGCCGGTCCGCACCGGCGTCGCCGTAGATGACATCGGCCTGCTCACCCCCGAACGCCTGGTCGTCGCCGGCGCCGGCGAAAATCATGTCCCGGCCGTCGTCGCCGCGGATCAGGTCCGCGCCATCGCCTGCCGAGATCACATCCGCGCCGGCATTGCCGATCACCACGTCGTCGCCCCCCTGACCGACCATGTTGTCGTCCCCGGGCGTACCGGTCAGCACGTCGGCGTTCGCCGTCCCGAGGCGGGGCTCGCCCGCCACCGGCGCCGGCGGATCGGTGTCGCCGCCAGTCGGGGGCTCTTCCCCAGGCTCCTCGACTTGGAATTGCGGCGGCACCACGCCGGTGAAGGTGACCGAATGGGTTCCGTTGGTGATCGTCTTGGTTCCATTGTCGTTCTCGATCAGCTCATAGGTCGAAAGGTCGGCCCCCTCGGTGAGCTCGACGACGTCCTCGGCCCTCAGGGTGCCGATGATCGTGTCGTTGCCGCCATTGGACTTGAAGACGATGCGGTGCGCCGAGCCCAGTGACGAGATGTCGATGGTGTCGTCACCCGCCTCGCCGTCGATCGTGATCGTGTTCGGCCGGAGGCTGGTCGCCGAGAAGTCGCCGATGATGTTGAAGGTATCGCCGGCTCCCGCACCGCCCGTCGTTCCACTCGGATCGACGCTGTTGATCCGAATTTCCTCGATCTCCCGCAGCTCGGCGACGATCGCTGCGAAGTTCGTCCCGTTGCGCGTGATCACGATCTCCGTCGCGGCGTTGAGCTGGGCGCCGTTGTTGCCAGCGAGCGCATCCCAGGCCGCGCGGGTGTAGATGTTATAGGTCTCGCTCGTGGCGTTGCCGTTGATCACGAAGGTGTCGCCGAGACCGGTCTCGGTGCCGCCGTTGACCACGTCGCGACCGTCGTTCGCCCCGCTGGCATTGGCGTTCCAGATGAACGTGTCGTCGCCGGCATCGCCGTTGAGGATGTCGGCCCCCGGACCGCCGGTGCCGTTCAGGCCGCCGGTGATCGTGTCGTTGCCAGCCCCTCCGTTGACCGTGTCGTTGCCGGCCAGGGCGTCGATCGTGTCGTTGCCCGCCGTGCCATTGAGCGTGTTGTTGCCCGTCGTGGCGCCGCCGACCGGCGCGCCGGCGGTCGTCAGCGTGAAGTCGGTGACGTCCATGCTGGCGTTGCTGACGCCGTTGACGCGGATCGTGCCGATGGTCGCCAGATTGGCATCGCGGATGGTCAGCAGAGTGTTGCCCGCGCCGCCGATCGTACCCTCGAGCACCCGCGTGGCGAAGTTGGCCGCGGTGATACCGAGAGCGCTCAGATCGATGCGGTCCTGTGAGGCGGGGGTGCCGCCAGCCGCATCGAAGCTGTTGATGACGTCGTCGCCGAAGCTCGGCGCGTTGTACACGATGGTGTTGACGCCTCCGCCGACGTCGATGGTGTCGTTGCCGGCACCGCCGATGATCGTGTCGTTGTCATCGCCGCCGTTCAACGTGTCGTTGCCGGTGCCGCCATCGAGCAGGTCGTTGCCGTCGTCGCCGTTCAGGGTATCGTTGTTGCCATTGCCGAACAGCTGATTGACCGCGCCATTGCCGTTGATGACGTTGGCCAGCCCGTTTCCGGTGCCGTTGATCGCCCCGTTCCCCACAAGGCTCAGGTTCTCGACATTGGCCCCCAGAACGTAACCGATCGACGCGTCGACGCGATCCGTGCCGCTTGTAGCAGTCGCGGTTTCGGTCACGACATCCCCCGACTCATCGACCTCGTAGATGTCGTTGCCGTCGCCGCCGCTCATGTTGTCGGCACCCGCTCCGCCATCGAGCTCGTCGTTGCCGTCGCCGCCGGAAAGGGTGTCCACGCCGAAGCCGCCCTCGAGCGTGTCATTGCCGCCCAGGCCGCTCAGCGTGTCGTCGAGATCGCCACCGGTGATCTCGTTGTTGAGCGCGTTGCCGGTTCCGACGAACGGATCGGCGTCGATGCCCGTGTAGTTCAGGTTCTCGACGTTGGCGATCAGTTCGAGCGAGAAGGTCGCCAGCTCCGTGGCCACGGTATCGGTACCGGCGTTCGCCGCTTCGACCACCACGTCGGCGACGTCGTCGACGATGTAGGTATCGCTGCCGGCGAGACCGACCATCGTGTCGGCGTCGAGGCCGCCATCGAGGATGTCGTTGTCGCCGGTGCCGGAGCCGCCGACCAGCAGGTCGTCACCGGCGCCGCCGTTGAGTTCGTTGTCGCCGGTGCCGCCGAAGATCAGGTCGTTGCCGCTGCCGCCGATGATCTCGTCGTTGGCCCCGGCTTCGCCGACGAGGAAGTTGTTGGCCGTCGAGGCGGACAGGTTGACCCCGCCTGTGCCGCGGTTGGCGGGATCCAGCCGGCTGACGATGTAGTCCTCGATCCCCAGCAGGTAACTTTCATAGGAGCCGTTGTCGAAGTTGATGCGTTCGACGCCGGTCTGGGCATTGGTGCCGGTGAAGTGGCCGTTTACGGTCAGTGTCTGGCCGTTGAAGTTGACGACTAGGCTGCCGTTGTTGGTTCCAGTGTTGTTGTCGGCGGCATTGAGACCCGTCAGCGCCCTGCCGGCGGCCTGTATGACGATGCGGTCGGCCGAGCCACCCGACGTGGCGTTGACCGGCTCGTTGATCGTGTCATTGCCGTCGCCGAGCCCGACCATGTAAGTGTCGTCGCCCAGGCCGCCGTTCAGCGTGTCATTTCCGGTGCCGCCGACCAGGATGTCATTGCCAGCCAGGCCGTTCAGCGTGTCGTTACCGCCCATGCCGAGAATGAGGTCGTTGCCGGCGGTGCCGTTCAGCGTCTCCCCGGCCGCAGTGCCGACGACCAGGCCCACATTCGCGTCGAGGAACTGCAGCCTTTCGATGTTGCGCAGCTTGTCGGTGCCGTCGAGCGCGTCTTCGATGGCGTGGGTGACGATGACATTGCCCGCAGCGTCGCTGCCGAAGGTGTATTCGGTGAGGTTGCCCTGGTAGCGGGCCGTGTCGATGTCGCCCGTACCGTTGGCTGTCTCGATCGTTCGCACGATCTCGAGCTGGCCGGGGTTGATCTCGCCGTTGAACATCCGGGTGGCGAGCTGGGTCATGCTGTTGACCCGCTCCAGGATCAGCCCGGTCGGCAGGCCGTTGGCGTCCATCGAAGCATGGACGGCGATCTGGACGTTCAGCCACTTGTCGCCGTCGATGATGTCATCACCGCCGCGGCCCATGATCGTGTCGCTGCCATCGCCGCCGAGGATGATTTCGCCGGCGCTGAAGACGTTCGAATTGACGGCGAGCGCGTTGAACTGTGCTTCGGTCAGGCCCAGGACTTCGCGCAGGCCAGCGATGCGCGCTATGCCCTCCTTGGTGAGGAAGCTGCCGCGGTAGCCTTCGCTGCCACCCTGGTCGAACGGCAGCCGCTCCTCGGCAATGACGTCAGAACCGGTCAGCAGGTCGTTATGGCTCGAGCCGGACAGGCCCTCGACCGATTCGTAGGCGTCCTGCGTGCCGAACTGCGGCGGCTGGGGGTTCTCGTCGAACACGATGCCGCGCGTGAAGTCGGCGTCGACCGTGAAGGTGCTGTCCTTGTAGGTCGCCCAGTCGAAGCCCGACATGCCGGCCATCTTTCCGCGACCCGGACTGCCGACCATGATGTCGTCGCCGCCCTCGGCGATGAACTCGTCGAAGCCACCGTCGCCCAGGAAAACGTCGTGACCGTCCACGCCATCGCGGGCGTAGATTTCGTCGAAGTTGTCGCCCGGGGCGCCGTCGAAGGTGCCGGTCTCGATCCAGTCATTGCCCTCGTTGCCGAGGATGCGCTCGGCGTTCTTGTTGCCGTAGATGAAGTCGTTGCCTTCACCGGCGAACACCTCCGAGCCCATGTCGGTGCCCAGAAAGATGAAGTCCTGGCCGGCATTGCCCATGACTAGGTCAAGGCCCGGCCCGGCATGGACCACGTCATTGCCCTCGCCGGCCTTGATGTTATCGTCGCCTCCGCTGTCCTTGATGATGTCGTCGCCGGCACCAGCGTTGATGATGTCGTTGCCGAACCCGCCCTCGAGACGGTCGTTGCCGCCGTCGCCGTATATCGTGTCGTCGCCGATGCTGGCGATCAGGGTATCCGCCTGCTCCGTGCCACCCAGCAGGACGTGGTCGTCGCCAGTGTACCGCAGATAGTTGGCCTCGGCGCCCGGCGTGGCCGGGTTGTCACGCATGACGAGCGGCGTGATGAGGCTGGTGCCCGTCGGATCGGTGCTCTCGAGCGTTCCATCGCCATCCAGGTCGTTGAACTGGCGGCTTTGGTCCACCTCGAGGATCAGGCCCAGGGTCGAGAAGACATCCGACGGCAGGTGCGTGGCGTCGGTGTTGCGCATGATCATCGAGGCGAAGGAGTTGTTCTCCATCTCGCCGAACAGATGCAGGCCGTCGAGGCGCTGCAGGTAGTAGAACCGGTCGCCGCTCTGCAGTTTCTCCATCTGCACTTCGAACACGAAGTTGAAGGTCGAACCGAGCATGCCGCCGAACGGCATGATCTCCTCGGCCAGGCCCCCGATCCACAGGTCCACGTTCTCGAGACCGCCGAGCGAGCCGCCGGAATAGGCGTTCAGGCCATTGAGGAAGTCGAAGCGATCGGCCGGGACCTCCATGCCGTTGACCGAGTTGCCGGTGATGATCGTGAGCGCCGCATCGCGCTTGCCCTCGAGCGTCGTCTGGCCGGTGATCAGCTCATGAGTGCCGTAGGCGGCGATGAAATTGATGATTGATGCTTCGTGCTTGAGGTGAGCGGCAAAGTCGGCCCAGCTCTCGTAGGGCTTGAGCAGCACGTCCTGGTTGGTCGCCTCGTAGAAGGTGCGGCGAGCCTCGTTCAGCGAAGGCACGCCGGTGTCGCGGCCGCGCGCCAGGTTGATGGTCGCGAGGTCGAGCGGCAGGCCTAGGAGGTTGTTGCGCAGGGCCGTCGTCACGAACTCGTCGATCTCGTTGCCGACCTGGCGGGTCATGCCGCGCACGATGGCGCCGGCGGCGACCTCGTCAGTGATCGCATGCTCGGAGTCGAAGCGAACCGGGTTCAGGAAGCCTTCGATCAGGCCGATATGGCTGGAAGCGAAGTCGGCATCGTAACGGTCGATCGACTCCGTCAGCATGGAGTGACCGAACCGGTACACCACGTGGGCGAACTCGGCGACGATCGACGGGTCCATCGTCGTATCGAAGCCATCGGGAACCAGGAAGACGTTGATGTTCGGCTGGACCTTGCGGGCGAACTCCTCGAAAACGAGATGCTGGTACTGCATCTCGGTGCCGAACTTGGCGGCCTGGAACAGACGCTCGCCGTCCCATACGAGGCTGCCCACGGCGGCCGGCAAGACCGTCAGATCGACCGCGAGCCATTCGTTGATGAAGGCCAGGTCGTTGGTTGCCAGCACGGTGTCCTTGGTGTGCTGCACCAGCCGATTGTGCTCGGCATGGAAGACGTGGTGGACCGCCGTCAGACCGATGTTCTCGTTGGCGCGGCCGTCGCCCGCGATGAAGTGAGCATCGAGCAGCTCGTTGTCGTACTCGGTATCGCCGTTGCCCGGGTTCGCCAGACCGATGGTGATGTCGCCGTCGGCGATCTTGCCGACCGGCACCGCCTCGTGGGCGATGTCGGCGAGGAAGGCGTGGCTCGTCCGCACCGCAGACGCGGTCGAGATGGGTGCAGCAAGATTGCCTTCGACGACGACGTCGTCGCCGGTGTTGGGAATGCTGTCGGCACCGAGCCCGGTGATGAGCTGCGGCATGCCGTTGGCGCCGGGGATGAAATTGCCGTAGGCATCGGTGCGCAGCAGCGGCACGCTGCCGACATCGCTGTCGGTCAGCAGGATGCCGAGCTTGGAGGCGGCTTGCGCCTTCACTTCACCCCAGGTCGCCATGCCCCCATTGGCGCCCTCGATCAGCTTGCCTGTGGCGACCGGCTTGCCCTCGGCGTTCAATTCATACTGGCGCAGGAAGACCTGATGCGACGGATGCGACGTATAGGTCTGGTTCTGGTCAACGAAGGAGGTCGTCGTGTTGACCGCTCCGACGTCGTCCGACGTCCCCATGACGCCGTCCGGACCGGCCGATACGGTGGCCCGCGTCAGCACCATGAAGTTGGTCTGGCTGCCCGCGACATAGAGCGGATCGTCAGGCTGCAGCGGGACGAACACCGTGCCGCTACCGCCCTTGTTGACGAGATCGAGGCCGTGATCGAAAAACTGGCCGAACAGCGTGAACCACGAGTTGAATGGGGCCGAGAGGCCTTCGTCAGGCGCCGCGTTCGGAAGATGGACGTTGTCGCCGTCCATGCCGATGCCGAACGGCTCGAGCGCGGCATTGCGAACCTCGCGCGCCGCTTCCAGGGCCGTCACGGTGGCGCCGTGCGCCGTCGTGGCCGCGGTCCAGACGTCGATCGCCGCCTGCTCCCCGGCGGACGGCAACGTCGCGGGATCGCCGTCGCCCAATGCCTCGGCGGCTTGCTTGGCATTCTGCATCACCACGCGTGCCTGGTACTCTGCATCGGATGCCGGCTTGAACGCCTGATAGATCGCCTGGACGAGCGGGAGATCGGCCATCGGGTTCGCCGAGCCGGCACGCTCGAGCGCGGTCAGGATCGCCGCGGGATTTCCGAGGGTCTGGTCGACAATGAGATTCGAAATGGTGCGCAGGCTTGAGTCGAAGACTAGCGAATTGGGATTGTTGGAAGGAGTGTAGTCGGAGGCCGTCGGCAGGGCAGGCGCCGGGCCGGGGCCATCGGGATCGAACGGCGTGCCGTCGGCCGGCCGGTAGGTCGGATCCATGAGGCTCGGAAACTGGCTGTCTCCGGCGCCCCACCTCTCCTGGCCAGGCAGCAGGTGGTTATGGGTGCCGTCGACCGTGCGGAGGCCCAATGACAGATTGTAGGCGGGCACCAGGCCGTTGGTGCCGAACAGCGGCTGGCCGGCCGCATGCGCCTCGGCGATCTTGATCTGCGCGAGAATGAATTCCAGATCGCTCTTGATATACTTGACCACGGGAACCTCCCCTTTTGCATCAGGCAGTCCTTCGATGGTCGAAACCTAGGCGACGCTAGGTCCGAAGCAGTAGGGAGAGAGGTCCGATGATTTACAGGACCAAGGTCGATTCTGATTCAGACCAAAGTCTTATGACGTTGGTCTGAAAGTGCCGCGCGGAGCCGGTTCAACGGACGGCGCTGGTATCCGCCGGCGATTCAGCCGTCTTTTTGATCAGGAGAGCGGCTTCCAGCCGATTGCGAACGTGCAGCTTCTGGAAAACGCTGGTCATGTAGTGCTTGATCGTCTTGTCGCTGAGCTGCAGACGCGTGGCGATCTGCTTGTTGGTCAAACCTTGCCGCACCAGCGACAGGATCGCCGCTTCCCGGCTGTTGAGAGCCCTGACGGCAGGTGTCCGCGTCACGCCTTTGTCGCGATCGACGTCCGACAGGAGCATCGCACCCAGCGACGGTGAAATGTAGCGCTCTCCCTGCACCACGATGCGCAGCGCCTGTATAAGCTCGCGCCCACTGACACCCTTGACGACATAGGCCCGTGCACCCAACCGAAGCGCCTCGAGTACATCGGACTTGTCCACGGACACGGAAAGCATCATCACGCGTGATGCTGGGCAATGTGTGGCGATTTCCCGGATCGCGCCCAAGCCGCCCCCGGGAATGCTGACGTCGAGCACCACAATGTCTGGTCTGTGCGCCTGGGCGATTTCGGCCGCTTCGTCCGCCGAACCGCCTTGGGCGACAACTTCGATGTCGCGACAACCGGCCAGTACCGAAGCAACTCCCTCTCTGAAAAGTGGATGATCGTCGACCAAGGCCACCCGGACGTTGCCAGTCATGCCCACTCTCCCTGCGCATAGACGGGAAGGCAGGCCTTCAGCCGCGTTCCAACCCCAACTTCGCTTTCGATGGTCAAATTGCCGCCGAGGCTTTCGAGCCGGCTGCGAAGCCCCACAAGCCCGAGCGCCGCACGCTTACCGTTTCGTTGAGAAGCCACCATGCCAGGACCGCTATCCGAGATCTCGACGACAACAGCATCGTCGGTCCAGTTTGCAGTAATCTTCTGCCCCAAGCCGCCGGCGTGCCTGAACGCGTTGCTGAGCGCTTCCTGGACGACTCGGCAAAGGCAAAGCTTGATGATCTGCGGGACGTCGATGGGCTTGCCTGGTACTTCGCACGCTACGCGGGTTGACGTGCGGCGTTCGTGCTCGGCGGCAACAATGATGAGGGCCTGGCTCAAGGAAAGGCCGGCAATTTCTGGTAGCGCAAGGCCGGCGGAAATATTGCGTATCTCCGACAAAGCATCACCCAGCACGTCGCGGACGGAATCCACGACCTTCGAGCTTACGACGCTACCTGCACCAGGAATGTCGAGCTTGAGAAGTGCAAGCGCCAACAACTGCGCCGGACCATCATGCAGGTCGGAGCCAAGTCGACGCAGCTGGAGTTCCGCACCCTCGGCGGCACGGCGCGATGCAGTCTGTACGTGTAGACGCAACTGCTCTGTCTCCTTAAGTAGCTTTGAAAGCTCCTCAACTCTGTCTGCCAGGGAAGCGCCCTGAATCTCGATCGTTCGATTGCCTTTCGCGACGATCACGAAGAGGCCTATGAAGATCGTGATTCCCGCCGCGGCACCGACGACGATGCCCTCGATTCTGGCACTCTCCTGATTGCCCTTCAGTTCGGTGGCGACTTCCGCAAACCTGGCGATCGCCACGACGTCATACGTTTTCTCGTGACGAATGGGAACGTAGATCTCCAGCATCGGCTTATATTCTGCGGAATTGGCTTCGTCGCCTCGCACTGTCAGGCGGCGTTCCACGAGTTCGGCTTCGAGGTAACCGGCCCATGCCCTGGTCATGGGAAGAGTTACTTCCTCCTTCGCGTCGATATCCGCCCGGGAAGGCGGGTAAGCGACGATGCCGTTACCGGTCCACACTTTTATGGCAAGAACGCCAATGCGACGCGCATCACCGGCAAGGACTTCATCGAGAGCCTGGGTGGAGCCTTCTGACAAGGCCCGGCGATGGGCAAGTTCCTGCAAATGCGGTGCGACCAGCCTCTCCATGTACAGAGCAGTGCGCGCAGCACTGTGGGCCTCGACGCCCTCTTCAATTTTCTGGGGTATCCAAGCGCCAAGCAGGCATAGGCTGAAGATGCCTAGAGGTGCACCGGCCAGCACAAACTGATGATTTAGACTGAGAGAGGACCACAGGCCTTTAATTCTCAGGCTAGAAGCTCGCACGAGAGGAAATCGCCGCATCTAATCTTCCAAAACTGATTCTAGGCTGACACCGCCGCTTCCTCATGCATTCGAATGGTTCTCCCATGACGGGAACTATGCACTCATCGACCCTCATACGATCTTCACTTCTAGCTTCGCCCAGGTTGACGGTCGCTGCCGTAACTATGATGAGGTACCTCCGAATGGCGTTAAATGGGTCGTGACTCCACCGATCGCTGCACACATGAAGCGCAGGCGGCTTCGCGTGATGAAGCGCGCGCACTCTAAGCGCACGCGAAAGACTGCCCGCCAAAACGTCACAGCGGACGCTTAGGGCCGCCGACCTAACCCGGCTCACAATCCGCCACGTTGACCAGCTAATCGACCGGGCAAATGGCAACGAGGCCGTCCCGCGACGGTTTTCACACTTGCGCGATTGCGCAGGATCTCGTTGGCTTGGCAAAGCTCCCGGTTCTCCCGCTTGAGCGCCTTGAGCCTGGCGATCCGAAAGGTGAAGGTTCGCTCGTCGTCACGCCGGTCGCCTGGGCGCACTCCGAGCAGAATTTCGCGGTCGGCGGCAGGCGATGGCCGCAGCGCGTGCATATTCTTGCCAGCGGCGACACGCACTCGGCGCAGAACTTGGCGATCGGGTCGTTGTGTGGAGGCCGTAAGCCTAATCTCCGGTCAGACTTTCGATGAGCTGATGCAAATTGGCCAATGGCTCCCTGATCGAGCGCAGCGTTTTCTGATCGACTAATCACTCCCTGAGAGCAGCAGCACGCGAGCATAGATCAAGTCTGATGCTCACATCAGCTCGATCAAGTGACCGCCGCGCGGACCGCTGGAGGCCGAGAGCCATCCTTTGACCGTCCGCTCTCCAGCACTCGTCCAATTCATGACGGTTTTCGTCGACATCCCCGGCGCCTCCAGCGCCTTGCCGAGGTAGCAGCCGACACCTTCGATGGTCCATTCGGAGATGCCGGGCTTGTGCTCGCTCACGCCTTCCACCACGACATACCGCCGCCAGTCCGGTGGCAGGCCGTCCGTCCATCGTCTCCAGGGCGCTGCGGGAACCGTCTGCCACGACGTCTGCGGACGCGATGCCGCAAGTATCGTCCTGGACGAATGTCGGCAGATCCAACGTCGGCGTGATCCGCGGGGGACGGTGCCGCCGGCCGAACCATGAGGCGATCTTGCTCAGCACGGCCATCGCTGCGCTGCCGGGGGTCGACGCCGAGCTCGCCAGGTCCATGCGTTCTCGCAATCATGCGCATGAACACCGGCATGCGACTGGAGAGATGACTGCTCTATCGAGTTCGGCAGTCTCAAGTCCGCCCAAGATGGCTTCGAGTCCGCCGTTTCAAGTTATGAGGGCGAGTGCTCTTAGCTACTGCGGCGATGGCCGAGGGCAAGCCCGTCGCCGCTGCTACTCGAACAAGCCGGACCAAGCCAGCTCTCTTTCGATCTTCTCGACTGAGAATGTTGCCCGCAGTCGCCGGGATGCGATCGGCGGCGGCGGCCAAGGCTCCCGGCTAGCACAGGCCCGTCGGCAGCGGAGCCGGTTCGGTCGTACCAGGCGGCGCGCAATCGAAAGCATTGCAGCAGTCGCTTAGATCAATTTCTTGACGCTGCGGATACTGTACCTGGTCAGGTCGTCCTGCTTCTGCCCCCACACATGCCAGCGGCCGGCAATGCGGCTGCCGACGATGGACGCGACTTGGCCGGGATAGTCGTGCCGTCCGTAGACGACCGTCCAGTAGGCGGTTTTTCCGAGCGTGCTCTGCAACGTCAGGGCATCGATGTGCGGGCTCGGACGGATGTGCGCGACGACCAGCGATCCGTCGCCGTTGTCGTGAATGGCGAACGAGCAGCCGGACAGGTGTCCGGTGACCATCACGTTCGGGCCGCCAATGACAGGCAGAGTATAGGTGCCGATTGCTGCAAGGTCGGTGGCGGTGTCGAACATCTTCACCGAGTGCGCGTCGAACCAGGTCGCTCCGGGCGGATTGCCGTGCGCCGTGCCGCTCGGCTTGATCGCGAACAACTGGGTGGCGTGCATGCTGTGCGTGCCGAGGATCGCGCCCGGGCGCTGCGAGCTGCCGGCGTCCTCGATGCGAAACCGAGTGACATGGGAACCGGTCGGGTCGCCGTAGATGCGCACTGGATACTTCTCCAGGAAAGCCTGCGGCTGGGTCTGCATCTGAAACTGCGCCTGGCTGGGAGTGATGGTCACGATCAACCTCCGGTGGCGTGCGGGCGACAAGTTAGGTCCAAGGTAAGCGCCACGCAACGATCCTCGTTGGCAGCCACACAATGCCGTCTCCTTCGTTGCGCCAGCCAAGGGCCGCCGCGAAACAACCGCGCGGCGGGCTTCGCTTTGTCGGCGTGGCCGCTCTGCTTCGCAATCGGCGGGGCGCCACCCGGGGTGTAGTTTCGGGCGGCGACCCTAAAGGCGCGGCCTTGGGAGAGGCGTGCGCCTCTACGCATCGTCTATGACTGCACTGTGCTTCATACCAACCGCATTCCATGGGCACGCATTGCGGCCCGAAACCGGTTGACGCGTAGGGTACGCCGCCGGACCGAGCGACAGCTCAATAGACGTCGCCGTCCCCGGTGTTTGGGAATCAGTCTCGTACTAATCCGGGTACCAGCCCAGCAGCTCGACGCCGTCGTAGTCAGTCAACTCCTCGTAGCCCTTGTCTTTGAACCCTCGCGCCGTCTGCCTGTAGTGCTCGCCGTCTTTCGTATCCCAATCGAAGAACCGTTCATTGAGGTTGTCGTAGACCCGCACGGGTTTGCTGGGGTCGAACTCGGCCATAGGCCGCAGTTTCACCGCCTCTCGCAATTCTACAAGGTTCATGCTTCTGGCGGTTGCGAACGTCATGTCGCCCTCGAAACCGCGAGTTGGTGGCCGGCCCATGCACGGAGGAGACGGCACACCGGCCGGCCACCGATCCCAGACGTTTCCTCAACAACCACGCCACGTTGGCATCCGGAGCCAAGCAGCGCCCGTGTTCTGCCGGTGATATCGACGGCGCAAAGGGCTTAGGGCCCTGCGTGGGTCGGCTGATCGCAACGCTACGACCTGGGCTTAGTGATGCTCGCCTGGCGCCGCGAAGTCCTCCCGCCATAATGAACGACTATCTCTTTCTCGGTAATTCACCCGCACCGCAACAATAGCTTGGCATTCGCTATGAAATGGCTGAACTTTGCGCAAGGGAGAGGTGGCTGAGTGGCTTAAGGCGTCTGGTCTTCCAAGATCGGAATATGCGCAAGCGTATCGTGGGTTCGAATCCCTACCCTCTCCGCCACTTTCTATGACTGGTCTATCAACTGGTCGCCATAGGCGGAAGGTTCCCAGGTGATGCCATTGGATCGCTGGTTGCAGTATCAGTCACCCTTGGAGCGTGGGCTGGATATTGCTGGGTCAGCGGCCTTACGGTCCTCTCGACGGCTTCCTCCTCGGTGCGGTTGCCATTGTCGGCCTCGGTGCAATTGGTGCTCTCCTAAGCCATAAGGACAGCTAAGCCCACGTACTTACGCCGTCCGGGTTGGCCCGCTCTCGCAACGGGATCGAGGCGATGCCGTTCTTGCTCAGCGAGACCCTGAGCATGCTCTCTCTCGTAAGGCCGTCGGCTCCTGTGGGGTGGGGTCGGCGGCCTTCCCTCAACGACCGCGCCGGGAGGTCGGCTGCATGCTACGACATCCGTCCATGCCGGCCGCTCGACTCACTAGCGCTTTTTCAACCAACTGCCGTCTACCGCGGCCTCAATCTCCGTCAGGTCCAGGTGCGGCCTGGTCTGCAGAGAGCCGCTGCGCCATGGATCTTCGGTCCGCTGGAGGCCGCGTAGGCGATCCACCGCAAACCATACCCAATATGGGCGCCCCAAGGTCAGACCACCATATTCGAAGGCAAAGACGCTGCGCCTACCATTCTCATCGAGGCCGAGAGCATGTGGCGCGAAGCGCACTCGAAACTCGACATGAGTGCCACTCAGGCAGAAGCGGTCCTGGATCGCGCGCGTGATTAGAGCCACGGTCGCGGCGACTCGTTCCCCGGACATTTGCTTGACCTCGAGACGCTAATGGGCTTCCCACCGCCTAGGCAACGATAGTAAGCGACGGAAGCTCCCAGTTGCCGCTCCCGGAAGAACGAGTCTCACGCGTTGGTCACGCCGCATTTGCCTAACCGGCTGATCCGCCCGCCGATTGGCAGGCTTATCGAGCGCGAGCCCCACAGCCCTCACCACACGGAAATCAGAGTCCTATCGGTCGGAACCCTCGTACGATCGAGCACATTGTTCTCTAGAATGGGTGCCACTCGCAGGCATCAGTTCCGCTGGGCCAGTGAGGGTTCCACATGACCACCGTCGTAGTCCTCTGGCTCGGTTGCAGCTTCCTCTCGCCATTACGGTCGGGAATTATCTCAAAACTCGCTCGCCTTGAGCCTCTAAGGTCGTCCCTGGCCAGACCCGTTCGCTCGCAATCGAGCCGCGCCGGTAGACAGGCCCGTGCTACGACGGCCAGGTTATGCCGACTGCCCGCTCCAAAGCCGATATCATGTGCCTCGCCGTCTACACCCTGGTCGGTGGCAGGATGCTGCGCGGGTTCATAGTGACAACGGTCGCCGATCGGCTCGGCATCAGCTTCGATCGCGCGACAGACATGGCGGATACGGCGCATCAGGCCGGTCTGGTGAGGCATGAGCACGGGACCGTCACCCTAACCGGCCAAGGGCTGGCCCGCGGCGCCACGCTGACCCCCTCGATGGTCAAAAAGCCGGGCCGCCGCCTATCGGAGAAACGGTCAGCCCTTCGAGCCAAGCCTCGGCCGCGCCAGCGCGCAGGAAAACCTTAGCCTCCCAATCGCGCGCGCCACAGGCCAAGCAGACTAGCCGTAAGGAGTGAGTCGCACGCAATATCGCCGCCAAACCGCTCGACCGGCACCAGGGCGCGACGCTTGCAGCTAAGGCATTCAACGCCCAGCGGGTACATCCCGCCCGGGCGAGTACGGAATAGCGTCGCGCTTCGCTCAACCGGCCGAGCCCGGCCCCGCCGCCAGTCCGCCAAGGAGAAGCCCGCCTCGCGCGGGGGAGCGAGTGGACGGGCTTCCTACCGTGCACGGGCGCAACTCCCGGCACCAATTGCCGTCAACCAAACCGACAGGCACTACCGCATCTGCGAGTCGCCAATCGCTACAACCGGAGTCCGCCGCGTCGCAGAAGCGGCGGGCTTCGTTTTCGCCTGTGCGAGGGTGAACGGGATGGCCGCTCCGACGCCTACGCCGGCCCGCCGGCTGCATGGCACTATGCCCGTCCCCCGCGCGCCCGCCGACATCATGCGCCGAGCTGTCTACACGCTGGCCGGTGGCAAAGTGCTGCGCGGCTTCACGGTGTCGACCATCGCCGATCGGCTCGGCATCGGCTTCTATAAAGCGACGGAGATGGCGGATGCGGCACACGCGGCTGGCTTGGTGCGGCATGAGCACGGCACCGTCCTGCTGACAGGCGAGGGTCAGGAGCGCGGGGCGACGCTGACGGCGCCTGGCTCTTCACGCGAGCGGACCTCAGAGAAGGATGAGCCCCTTTAGAGTTGCGGGTTGAACAGATGCCCCGCGATGCTTCCCTGTTTTGCAGGCTTGCCATGTAATGTCGCCCGCACCTAGCCGCCGCACGCAGGCCAGCGATAACGCTCCGTCTCTGGGTCGATAGGACAGGCGCACCAAGGTGCCTCCACCAATACGACGTCACGGGCGGTCCACGGCGGCACGCACGCCGGGTAGGTCAACGTCACGAAGCGAAGGCTGCAGTCGATCGCAGTCGCCGGTACGAACTGAGGGACACCGGGGCCGCCACAAGCTGCGTCCCGGTCCGGCCGTACCGCCGAGCAGATGAAACGGACACGACCGAACACTCTCGGCGCCAGGCGCTCGCTAATCTCTACTACCTGACGGCTCCTGCAACCGACGTGTCCCACCTCAAGGACCAGGCCGAGCCCTGGCAACTCCCCGAACGTCGAGAACGGCATGGGCCTCAATCGGTATCGTGGCTCTGGTGCATGCATAGACCGATCGCGCTGGGGCAACCCTTCGCGCGCGAGGGCGTGCTCAAGACGATGGAAGGTGTGAACTGGCAGGCTGCTCCAGAGCCGAAGGCGCCGAGGCCTTGCAAGCACTAAACGCTGGGCGATTCTAGTCCGCCAATAAGGGTCGAG
>DASXQC010000816.1:0-1612 GCA_036493235.1 Reyranella sp. | reverse complement strand
CGGAGCGCGTCATTTCCGATTCGCCCGGTCTGGATCGGCATGCTTCGACAGCGGCCGTTCCACACCGGCGCCGAGGATCCCGGCGAGACAGCGGGTTGCGGTAGTAGTTTCGAGCTATGCGCAGAAGTTGGTGACGGGCTGACGGGGAGAAGGCGGCGTATCGTGGGGGTGTCTGGACCTCCACTTCTCCAGCAAAGGAGTGATACGCCGTGCCCGATGCTAACGTGGTCAAGCTGCTTCAACCAGGGTCATTCGCCGACCCGCTCACCGAGGTGCTGCGCAACGGAGCGCGCGCCCTGCTGGCTCAGGCGGTCGAGGCCGAGGTGGCCGAATTCCTTGCCAAGCATGTCGATCTGAAGACCGCTACTGGCTTGCGTCGCGTGGTTCGTCACGGATACCTGCCGGAACGCGAGGTGATGACCGGCATCGGCCCAGTCGGCGTGCATCAGCCTCGCGTGCGCGACCGTGGTGCTGTCGATGATGCCGGGCGCATCCGCTTCACGCCTGCGATCCTGCCGCCGTATGCGCGGCGCTCCCGCAGCCTGGAGGTGCTGATCCCGATCCTTTACCTGAAGGGTCTCTCGACCGGCGACTTCGAGGAGGCGCTCGCGGCGCTGCTCGGCAAGGATGCGCCGGGCCTGTCGGCTTCGACCATCGCACGGCTGAAGGAGGTCTGGCTCGCCGAGCACGAGCACTGGCGCAGGCGCGATCTGTCGGCCAGGCGCTACGTCTATGTGTGGGCCGACGGCATCTACCTGCAGGCCCGTCTTGAGGACGCCAAGCAATGCATCCTGGTCATCATCGGCGCGACACCGGAGGGTAGGAAGGAGCTGCTCGGCTTCACCGACGGCGCGCGTGAAAGCGCCCAGGACTGGCGTGAATTACTGCTCGATTTGCAGAACCGAGGTCTGGTCATCGCGCCCGAACTCGCGGTCGCCGACGGTGCGCTGGGCTTCTGGAAGGCGCTCGGCGAGCTGTGGCCGACCACACGCGAGCAACGCTGCTGGGTGCACAAGACCGCCAATATCCTCAACAAGCTGCCGAAGAGCCAGCAGCCGAAAGCCAAGCGGTCATTGCAGGAAATCTGGATGGCCGAGACCAGCAAGGACGCCGAGGCCGCGTTCGACGCCTTCATCGCAGCCTACCAGCTCAAATACGACAAGGCCGCCGAGTGCCTGGCGAAGGATCGCCAAACCCTGCTCGCTTTCTACGATTTCCCTGCCGAACACTGGAAACACCTGCGGACCTCGAACCCGATCGAGAGTACCTTTGCCACCGTGCGGCATCGCACGATCCGCTCGAAGGGCTGCCTCTCGAACAAGACGGCGCTCGCGATGGTGTTCAAGCTCGTCGATGCGGCGCAGAAAAGCTGGCGCAGGCTCGATGGCCACAACCAGTTGCCCAAGCTCATTCAAGGTGTCAGGTTCACCGACGGGATCGAAATCGCCGCCAGCCCGGCATCCTCGAAATCCCAAACCGCTGCCGCCTGAACCCTCAGGCCATCACCAAAATTCGGCGATAGCTCGATCGACACAGCCGGGATCGTTAAGCATGGAAAAAGTTGTGGACCCCTTTAATCTTACTGCGTCAGAAAGCTTCAGCTCTGGCGTGA
>DASXQC010000815.1:0-4034 GCA_036493235.1 Reyranella sp. | reverse complement strand
GCACGACGAACCAGCGCGGCGCCATTCCGCGATGGTCGCCTCCATCGCCGCGCCCGGCGCGGCGCGCATGGCGTCGGGATCGTCCGACCCGTAGAGCAGCCGCGCATAGTGCCGGGTGACGTCCTCGAAATCCCAGTCGGCCCCGCGATCGCGCGGTGCCGGTCCTTCCGCGCCAACACTTGCCGCGTCGGTTAGGTTGGCGAAGGCGAGGCACTCGGACGTGAAGCGCACGTTCGCCCGGCGCGCATCCTCCAGCGGCCGCATGTACGCGCCGACGCCATAGTAGTGTGAGATGCCTGTGTCGGTCGCGAACGGCAGGTCGCCGCTGCCCGGCGAATGCGGCACGTAGGGCACATCCGGCCGGCACTTCGCGACGGCTGCCGGCAGGACTTCCTCGTATAGCGGGCTGGTCCATAGCGCCGGCGGCAAACCCATCATCGCCACCTGCTGCGCCACCTCGCTGCCGCCGCACAGCACGGCGAGCGACGGATGGGCGCGCGTGCGGCGCAGGAACTGTGCGGCCTCGGCCTCGACACTGGCACGGAACGCCGGATCGGCGATCGGATAGTCCATGCTGGCAAACATGAAGTCGTGCCAGACCATCAGACCGAGCTCATCGCACAGCGCGAAGAAGTCGTCGCTCTCGTAGGTCATGGTGCCGCCGACCCGCACCATGTTCATGTGCGCGTCGCGCGCCAACGTCAGCCACGGCGCCAGCCGCTTGCGATCGCCCGCGAGCGACACGAGGTCGGCCGCGCTCCAGCAGGCGCCGCGGGCGAAGATCTTCACGCCGTTGACCACCAGCGCGAAGCCCTTGCCGTCAGCGTCGCGGTCAACTGCGATCGAGCGGAAGCCGACACGGCCGAGGTCGATCTCGCCCGAAGCCGTGCGCAGCTTCACCGCATGCAGCGCCGGCTTTCCATGCGTATGCGGCCACCACTTCTCGATGCCAGGCAAGCGCTGCGTACCGGCCAATCGGCCGTCAGCGGTTCCCGTCAGTGGTGCGCTGTGATCGCCAACCACAACGGTCGCGTCACCGTCGAGGCGCAACGAGACCTCGAGCAGGCCGTCGTCGCCGTCGAGAGTCGCACGCAGGTCGATATCGAGATTCCGCTCGCGCAACGTGATCGGCCGCCACGCGCCGACGGCATGCACAGGCAGATTCCAGCCGGTCATGTGGCCGAGCAGCGTCGTGCGCACCAGCCGGAGCGCGTTGTTCTCGACCAGCTTGGTCCGCCAGCGCGCCCGGCCCTTGCGCTGCTCCAATGCCTTGTCGAGCGAGCGGAAGGCGATCAGCAGCTCGTTGTCGCCGCTGAGGTCGACCTCGACGTCGTGCGCAAGGAACATGTTGTCGGAGTCGAGGAGCTTCGCTCCGTTCAGCCAGACCTCGGCGATAGTGGCGAGACCTCCGAAGGACAGAACCTTCCTGCCGCTGCCGGCGAAGCGTGCGCGATACCAGACGTCCTTGTCATGCAATGGCGTCGGCTGCGCATCGTCCCACTGGCCGGCGTTGCGCAGCGCCTCGGCCGCGGTGCCGGGCACGGGAGCGGCGATCCAGCCGTGCGCCGGCATCGCCTCACCCGGCGCCGCGAGCGCCATCTGCCAGCCGTCGATCAAGCGAACCGAGCCACCGCCGTCATGATCCGATCATAGTCCGCTTCGATCGGCTCCAGCACCAGCTTCGCTGTGTCGAAGCGCCGGCGATTGGCCATGCGCGCGAGTTGGAACTGGATCGCCTTGGCATCCTCGGCGATGCGCCGCGCCGCCGCCGCCGGCTCTGCCAGCGCAGGCTCGGCCAACCAGTCGAGATAGGTGCCCAGCATCTCGAAGTTGGCGCCGAGCTGGCGCGGCAGATTGAAGGCGTAGAGATGGAAATAGTCCATGTCGCGCGCCGCCAGCATCTCGAGATGCCCGGGCAGGGCCGCGCGCCACGCCGCGATCGGATTACCCTTCGGCCGCCGCCCCAGATGCGCACGCAACAGCTCGAGCGAGCGCTGTCGTAGCGCCGGGCCGACGAGCGCCACGCCATCGCGCTTCACGAACTCGACATAGGGAAAGAGATGATCGCCCGTGGGTTTGCGGAACAGGCCCTCGTAGTCCTCGCCCGAGAGCTCGTGATAGCCGGTGTTGTGGAAGTAGCCGAAGCGCCGGTGTGCGCGGTCGAGTGCCACCGCCGCCACCGTCGTCTTCACGTGCTCCTTGCGATAGGACGGGCCGGCGTCAGGCAGCCAGTGGCTGTCGACCTCGATCAGCACCGCCCGGCCGCGCTGGAGCTGCGCCAGCGTGTGGCTTTCGACCGAGTCGTAGATCGCGAGCTCCTGCACGGCGAGGCCGAACAATGCCTCGAGATCCTCCAGCGGGAACTTGAAGAACGTGAAGTGATCGCTCTCGAAGTCCTGGCGCACCGTGAAGGCGAGCGCGGCTTCGGCAGGATGGCCGAGCGCCGGCAGCAGCTCGGCCCAGACGTCGACATAGCAGTTGGTCTCGAGCCAGATGCGGTCGGGATCGTGCAGCGCCTGAGGCTTCCAGGTCGCCGCACTCAGGCCGAGGATGTCGGCCGAGTCAGAGCCCCCCGAGTTAGAACCCGAGGACATCGCGCACCGAAGCGGGCCAGCGCTCGACCGCAAGGCCGTGATGCTTGAACAGCGCCAGCGTGATGCGCTCGACGCCGAAGCCGACGCAGGCCGTGTGGGCCGCCTCGCCCGCCGCGGTCTCGATCTTCCAGGCGCGGCCGAACAGGTCGCGGTGATAGTTGAAGCTGACGCACGCCGTCGGATGCTCCTTCGCGTGGATCGGCACCAGCAATTCGAACTTCAGGCTCTCCTCGCGCTGGCTGGCCGCCAGCAGCCGGCCGGTGCGGCCGAAGAACGGGTCGTTGGCGACGTCCACCTCGAACGGCAGGCCGAAGGACGCAACGATCGCCTGGCCGCGCTCCTTCCACTTCTCGCGGAAGGCCAGCGCCTGCTCCTCGCTGCCGAGCCGCACATGCTCGCGCTGGCGGAACATCTGCATGCGCGCCGGATCGATCGAAGGCTCGTGGCGGAAGCAGTAGGTGTAGCAGTCGACCAGCGCGCCCTCGACCGGCAGCCGGCCGCGCGCGCCGACGGCGGGATAGACGCCGTAGCAGGCGGCCGGCGCCAGCGCGACCTGCGTCGCGCGCTGGCCCGCGGTCCAGTCGCCGCCGTTGGCGAGCGTGTCCAGCATCGCG
The DNA here is from genome assembly GCA_036493235.1 of Reyranella sp. Lineage (GTDB taxonomy): Bacteria > Pseudomonadota > Alphaproteobacteria > Reyranellales > Reyranellaceae > Reyranella. The sequence goes on along the minus strand of DASXQC010000815.1, from coordinate 826 downwards.
CGGTGATCGGCGTCGTTGCCGGCGAAGCTGTGCACCGTGCCTACCAGCTGCGGCGAACTGTTGAGATAGCCGCTCCGCTCGAGCTGCCATTTGCCGATGCCCGGCGGGAAGCGCATCACGTCCGGCCGGTCGGGATCGCCGACCTTGCCGACCGCCGCGTTGATGCCCTCGACCACACGCTCGAACAAGCCGCTGCGGCCATAGAGGCCGTCGACCCCCATGGAGATCAGCAGGCCGGCCTGCAGCAGCTCGTCGCGATAGGCGCGATGGAGATCAGCCAGAATCATTCGAGCAAGCCGGAGTCTTCGCGCAGCGCCATCAGGAGGTTGCCGGTGTTGGCCAGGATGCGGTCGTTGTTGACCATCAAGGCCGCCGAATGGATATCGCGCAAGTGCCGTCCGAGGCTGCAGGGCGAATCATTGCGGTAGCCGGCCAGGCCGCTGACCAGCAGGCACTGGTTGATGACCTGCACCGCCATCTGCGAGGTGCCGGTCTTGAGGTTGTTCATGGCGACGGCGAACGCAGGCGCGGCGATGTCGTCCTCGGAGCCCAGCGCCGCCTCGTATTGCCGCAGCGAGCCCACGACGTTGGCCTTCATGAGCTGCAGCTGGCTCGACGCCTCGGCGAGCCGCGCGGCGCTCGCGGGCGCCCCGCCCTTCTTGCGCGCCTGCGCCCGCACATAGCCGCGGGTGCGTGCTACCGCGTCGGTGGCGATGCCGAGCCACAGCGCGCTCCACACCAGGTGCGAGACCGGCAGCATGGTCATCGCCGAGACCTCGGCGTAGGACACCGGGACAACCTGCGCCATCTCGCCGCTGGCCCGCAG
>DASXQC010000814.1:0-2609 GCA_036493235.1 Reyranella sp. | reverse complement strand
CGAGAGCGCGGGCGCAGGCCAGTCGGGCCAACGGTCGATCCAGGCCAGCGCCTCGCGGTTGCCGTCCGATACGACGAAGTCTTCGCGCGCATAAGTCGGCGGTGGCAGCGCCAAATCGAGCGTCAGCTGCTTGCTCATGGTCCGCTTGCGCCGCCGCGATAGAAGGTGCTGGCGTGGTAGCGGCCGAGCAGATGGCGCACCACCACGCCGATCACCGCCGCCACCGGCACCGCGATCAGCACGCCGACGAAGCCGAACAGCGAGCCGCCGGCCAACAGCGAGAACATGATCCACACCGGATGCAGGCCGACCCGGTCGCCGACCAGCTTGGGCGAGAGGAAGTTGCCTTCCAGCGCGTGGCCGATCACGAACACGATCGCCACCTTCACGACGCCGATCCATTCGGGCGGGAACTGCGCCAGCGCCATGCCGATCGACAAGGTCGCGCCGACCAGCGTGCCGACGAACGGGATGAACGAGATCACGCCGGCGATCAGGCCGATCACGAAGCCGAACTGCAAACCGACGATCGACAATCCGACGCCGTAGATCGTGCCGAGGCAGAGACAGACCAGCGCCTGGCCACGCACATAGCCCGCGACGGCGGCGTTGGAATCATGGGCGAGGTGTCGGATCGTGGCGGCATGATCGAGCGGCAGCGCGCAGTTGATCGCGGCGATCACCTTGGGCCAGTCGCGCAGCAGGTAGAAGGTCACGACCGGCGTCAGGAACAACAATCCCAGCAGGTTGATGATGGCGACGCCGCGCTGCGCCACCTTGCCGGCGATGCCGCCTACCACGGCGAGCGTCTGCCCGGCCAATTTCGTGGCGTCGGCCTGCAGCTCCTGCAGGCTCAAGGGCGCCAGGCCCATCTTCGTGCGCACCGGCTCGATCATCGGCTGCACGCGCTCGGCGGCCTTCACGGCGAACTCCGGCGCCTTGGTGATCAGCGCCTGCACCTGGCCGAACAGCGGCGGCACGATCGCCATCGCCACGCCGGCCGCGATCAGCACCGCGATGACGGTAACCCCCGCCGTTGCCCAAGTGCGCGACAGGCCCATGCGCTGCAGGCGCACCACCACCGGATCGAAGAAGTAGGCCACCGCCGCGCCGACCACGAACGGCAGCAGGATGTCGTTCAGCAGCCACAGCAGCAGGAGGAAGCCGGCCGCGACGCCGGCCCAGAACAGCCAGCGGTTGCTCAGCGCGCCAGCAGCCGCCACTTGTCGGCATCCTTCTCGAGCTGCAGGCCGACCTGAGACAAAGTCTTTTGCAGGTCCTCGGCCGAGCCGTAGTAGTCGAGATGTAAGTCGGCGTGGTCGGCTTCGAGCTGGCGCACCGCCATGCTCTTGATCGCCGGGATGCCGCCCAGCCGCTGGCGCACCTTCACCCAGTCGCTGAGCGCCTGGATCGGCACGACGACGTCGAGCCCGGCCTGCTGGTCGCGCCGCACGGTGGCGAGCCCGCGCCAGTCCTGGTCGAGCTTGGCGTGGATCTGCTTCGCCGCGGACGCGAGCTGACTCGAATCCGGGACGGTGATCGACATCAGCTCCGAACGCGCACCGGTCTGCAGGTCGTAGCGCATGCCGCCCACCTTGATCGGGCCGTCCTTGTCGCCCTCGGCGATCGCCACGATCACCACCGGCGCACGATAGCGCTCGTCGAGACGGGAGAGCGCCGTCACGTCACCCACATAAGCCTGCTCGACCGTGATGGCGTCCTGGTCGAGCTGATCGCCGCGTACCAGCGCCACCGGCACCGAGCTCCCGAGCGTATCGAGCCCCGCCCACGCATCGCGCCAGGCGTTGTGGTCGTCGAACGGCTCGAGGCCGGTCTTGTCCTTCCATAGCGGGACCACGAGCGCCGCACGCGCCACCGTCTCGGCGATCGAGATGCCGGCCTCGCTCAACCACTGCTTCACCGGCTCGGCGCCGAATACCACGCCGATGGTGGCGCTGTAGCGCGTACCCGCGGTGCGTTCGCGCTGGAACTCGACGCCGCGCACCATGCTGTCGAGCCGCTGCTCGTTGACCGGCGGCACCTTGGCGCGATCCTCCGGCGACACCATTCGCTCGACCAGCAGCTTCACCGCCTTTTGCCGCGCCTCGCGGATCGCGGTCTGGCGCGCCTGCACGGCATCGGGGCCGCTGACGTCCTCCTCGATGCCGCCGATCGTATAGGTATTGCCGCTGGCGATCTGGGCTTGGGAGGACCACGGGGCGAAGGCCGCCAGCACGACGAGAATCGTGGAAAAAATGCGGGCTGACGGCATTGCAGGAGTCCGGTACTGGTTCAGGCGTCATATTCCTAGCACGAATGAGCCCGGCTTGAAGCACAACAACCCGCCGCTGACCTACAAGGAAGCCGGCGTCGATATCGACGCGGGCGACGCTCTGGTCGACCACATCAAGCCGCTGGCCAAGAGCACGGACCGTGCGGGTGTAATGGGCGGCCTGGGCGGATTCGGCGGGCTGTTCGACCTCAAAGCGGCGGGCTTCAAGGACCCGATCCTGGTGTCCGGCACCGACGGCGTCGGCACCAAGCTCAAGGTCGCGATCGAGGCGGGCATCCCCGACACGGTCGGCATCGACCTGGTGGCGATGTGCGTC
>DASXQC010000813.1:0-2637 GCA_036493235.1 Reyranella sp. | reverse complement strand
GAAGTCGTTGCCGGTCGCCACCAGGATGGCCTTGTGAAAGCGACGGTCCGGATCGGCGAAGGCGATGCGATCGTGCGCTGTGCGCTCCATTTCGGCGAACGCTTCCTCGATCGGCTTAAGGCTCCTCTTCGAATGGCTACGCGCCGCCATTGCCGCGGCCGCAGGCTCGACCACCGCGCGCACATGCAACAGGTCCGACACGAACTTGGGCTCCGCCTGTCCATCGCGCAGCCGCCAGGCAAGAACGTCGGCGTCCAGCATGTTCCAGGCCTCGCGCGGCCGCGCGCGCGTGCCGCTGCGCTTGCGCGAGGCGATCAGTCCCTTGGCCGAGAGGAGCTTCAGCGCTTCCCGCACGACCGTGCGCGAGGCACGATAGCGGCGGCCGAGCTCGATCTCGCCGGGCACCAGCGCGCCGGGCGCATAGCGACCGGCGACGATCGCTGCGCCGATCTCGTCGGCGATGCGCTGGGCGCCATCGACGCGGTTTGTGGTGTGAGGCGTTGACATGGATCGGAAGTCGCCGGACGATATGTCAGACATAATAAAGAGCCAAGCTTCTGGGAGGAAGCAGATGAGCACACTTCGTCGTCGTACGATCCTGGGTGGCGCCCTCGGTGCGCTGGCTGCCCCCGCCGTCCACGCCCAGAGCGGCGGCAAACCCTACAACGGCACGACCATCAACTGCTCGTGCTTCCAGACCACCTACTACGAATACCTCAAGAACTACTTCCCGGAGTTCCAGGAGAAGACCGGCATCAAGGTGAACTTCACCATGCAGGCCTTCCCCGTCTACAACCAGCGCACCGATCTGGAGCTCTCGACCAAGGGCTCGGCCATCGACGCCTGCAATATCACGTTCATCTACTCGGGCCGCTGGATCGGCGCCGGCTGGTTCACGCCGCTCGACCCGTTCCTGAAGGATCCCAAGCACACGCCGGCCGACTGGGATCCGGACGATTTCGTGAGCGGCGCGCAATCGCAGATGAAGAATGCCAAGGGCGAAACCTTCGCCTTCACCCATGAGGCCGGCGCGATGCTGAACATCGCCTCGCGCTACGACCTGATCGAGAAGGCCGGACTCAAGATGCCCGAGACCTTCGACGACCTGATCAAGGTGTGCGACGCGATCGACGGCAAGGACAACGTCAAGGCGTTCGTCGCCGACAAGCTGCATCACTGGAACTGGATCCCCTACCTGATGGGCAACGGCGGCAAGGTGTTCAAGGATCCGCCGACTAACCTCACGCCTACCTTCGCCTCGCCGGAAGGCATCGCCTCGGCCGACTGGTACGCCAACCTGCTGATGAAGTACGGGCCGGACGGCCAGCTCTCCTACTCCGACGACCAGGCGATGCGGGCGCAGATGTCGGGCCGCGCCAACATGCGCACCCAGGCGATCACCTGGGGTGTGCCGCTGGTCAAGGATCCCGAGAGCAAGGTCGCCAAGACGACGCGCTTCGGCCTGATGCCGGCCGGGCCGAAGGGCAACTTCCCCGGCTCGAACAGCCACGGTCTGGGCATCCCCGCCGGCTCGAAGAAGAAAGAAGCCGCCTGGGAGTTCATCAAGTGGGCGCTGTCGAAGGAGATGATCAACCGGATCGTCGACAAGCACGGCTATCCCAGCGTCTGCCGGACCTCGGTGATCAAGTCGCCGAAGTTCAAGGAAGTAATGACGCTCAACGGCCAGGATCTTGCGGCGATGTATCTCGAGGTGCTGCAGCTCGGCGGCAAGACCGGATACATGAGTTACCGCACGGTGCCGGTCTATCCGCAGGTCGGCGACAAGATCAACCGCGCGATCGACAAGATCGCCACCAAGCAGCAGGCTGCGCCCGAGGCCATGAAGCAGGCACAGGCCGAAGCGGTGCAGGATCTCAAGAAGGCTGGATTCAAGGTTGACCTCTGAGTCTTTGCCGGGAGCGCGCCACTCCAGTGGCGCATTCTTCGCTTCGTTCAACAAAGACATGAGCGGCACTGGAGTGCCGCGTTCCCAGCGATGAAGATCACCCGCGTACAACACCGCTTCTTCGTCTTCTGCGTCGCACCGTCGCTCGCGGTGCTGGCGATCATCACGCTGCTGCCGGCGCTGTACCTGCTCGTCACCAGCTTCACGCCGCTCAACCTGACGCGGCCGGAGACGGCGTGGGACTTCTCCGACCCGCTGGTCAGCTACCGCCAGCTCCTGACCGACGATCGCCTGAGCAACTCGATCTGGGTGCAGATCAAGCTGTCGTTCTGGACGGTCAGCCTGCAGCTCCTGATCGGCGTGGCGCTGGCGCTGCTGCTCAACATCAAGTCGCGGCTGCTCGAGGCGCTGCGAACGGTCTACCTGATCCCGATGGTGCTGCCGCCGATCGTGGTGGCGATCATCTGGAAGGTGATCTACACGCCCGACATCAGCCCGATGCACGGCATCTTCCGCTCGCTCGGCTGGAACGTGCCGGCGCTGATCACCGATCCGCACTGGGCGCTGACCTCGATCATCATCGCCGACACCTGGGAGTGGTTCCCCTTCACCATGCTGATGGTGCTGGCGGCGCTGCAGATGCTGCCGCAGGAGCTGCTCGACGCCGCCAAGGTCGACGGCGCCTCGCCGTGGCAGGTGACGCGCCACGTCACCCTGCCCTTCATCCAGGG
>DASXQC010000812.1:0-9177 GCA_036493235.1 Reyranella sp. | reverse complement strand
ATCGATCCTCTGCCGATTGCTCGGGACCTGTGGGAACAGCGGAAGGAGCGGCCGCCTGGCTGCAGCGAGCACTCCGCCGCCCACGGCGCGGTGACCTCGGCGCCGGCGTGACCAATGTCGGGCTGAGGGCTGTCCTCAAGCAAGTTCGTCGCGTTAGCCGAACGTCGACTATTGGACGGTTTGAGAGCCGCAGCGAAGTCGTACGTCATGCCATGCGACTACTTGAGGAGGATGAGTATAAACGAAAATATATTCATCAGGATAAAGACTTTAGCGCTATTTTTAGCACATATGCTCGCCTCCATTACTTACAAAGAGAATATGACTATCCGAGTAGTAAGACCAGAAAAACGGAATCCGGCGAATTTACTTCAGAAGTGCTCGGAAGTTCGATAGAAATACTGGATCAGCGGATTGAAAATCATGCCGGGAACAATGACGGGGCGCCTCTTGCGAGAGATGATTCGCGCAGAGCCGACTAGTTCCTCGTCACAGGGGATTTGACTCTTTGCCTACGGCGTGACGCCGCCGTTGGTTTTGGATAGGCGCGGCCCATTTTGGCGCGAGCTTTTTCGCTTGTGAACATCCAATTGATGCGGGCGCGGGCGGCATTGCGCTGCTTCTCCCAGGCAGCAGTCTCGGCGACGAGGCGAGCGTAGCTTTCGATGCGGCGGTCGAGGCATTGGCCGGCGAGGACGCCGATCTCGATCTCGACCATGTTGAGCCAACTCGCATGCTTGGGGACGTAGTGGAAATCGATGCGGCGCAGCACCCGCCGCGCCTCCTCGGCCGGGAAAGTCTGATAGAGCGCGCCGGGCGCATGGGTGGACAAATTATCGAGCACGACGCGAATGCACTCGGCCTTGGGGTAATGGACGTCAGCGAGCTCGCGCATGCAAGCGGCGAAGTCTTGGGCGGTGCGCCGCTCGGTGACCTTGACCTTGCGCCAGGGGCATTTGGCATCGAGGAATACGAATAGATTTGCGGTGCCGTTGCGCCGGTACTCGTAGTCGTAGCGCTCGGGCTGACCCGGCTCTGGCGGGATCGGTTGGCGCGCCTCGCCGATGAGCTGGATCGGGCTTTCGTCGAAGCAGACCACCGGCCGCTGCGGATCGGGTTCCTCGGCATAGAGGTCGAGCACGTCCTCCATGCGGGCGACGTACTCGCCGTCGACCCGGGGGACGCACCACATCTTCTTGCGCCACGGCTTGAGATGGTTCTCCGCCAAGCGCCGGCGCACCGTCTCGCGCGACAGGCTTTCGTGCTCGGTCAGCTTGACCATCGCATCGGCCAGCAGTTCCAGCGTCCAGCGCGCGCGGCCCGCTGGCGGGCGCGCACAGGCGGTCGCCACCAGCAGCGCCTCCTCCTTGCCGGTGAGCTTGCGCTCGGCGCCCGGGCGGGCCTCCTCGGTCAGCGCCCGCTCCAAGTTGCCTTCGACGAACCGCTGCTTGGTCCGGTACACCGTCGAGCCGCCGACCCCGACGCTGGCAGCGATTCCCTCATCGCTGACCCCGGCGTCCGCGGCCAGCAGGATCTGCCCCCGCTTGAGCTTGCGCGCTGGGCTCTTGCCTCCCTTCAACAACGCCTCAAGCTCGTCGCGTTCGTCTTGGGTCAACGTGACACGATAGCGTACATTCATCTGAGCCTCCTGTTTGGAAGCCCAGTCGAATCGACAGATGAATCAAATGTCTGGCAGCGACACGCCCCGCTTCACCGCCAAGCAGGGCCAGTACCTGGCCTTCATCGATGCCTACACCCGCGTCCATCGGCGGCCGCCCGCCGAACGCGAGATGCAGTATCACTTCGGCGTCACCCCACCCTCGGTCCATCAGATGATCCTCACCCTCGAACGGGCGAGCCTCATCCGTCGCCAACCAGGCGTGGCGCGAAGCATCGAGGTTCTCGTTGCTCCGGAGCACCTGCCGGTCTTGAATACCTGACGTTCAACCGGTCAAATCCTCTGTGACGAGGAACTAGGCCGAGAAAGATGAGAAGCGCAGGCATCACCACGTAGTCGGCCCTGGTCAGCCAGCCGGTAAGACCGATCGCCCCGAACACGACGGCAAGCAGCGGCGTGGTGCAACAGATCGCGGCAAGCACGGCCCCGATGGCTCCTGTGGTGACGAGGGCGCGGTCGCGCATGGCCGGATCAGCTCCTCGGTTCGGAGGGATAGCCCGCCTTGGTGGTGGCGGTGGTCAGCGCCGTCACATCGGCTTTGCTGTCGTCATAGGTGACGATGGCCGTCTTGTCCTTGAACGACACCGCAACCGCGGCTACGCCCGGCACGCCTTGCAGGCTCTTTTTGACGATGAACGGACAGTCGGCGCAGTACATATTCTTCACGGCCAGGGTGATGGTCTTCTCCGCCGCGAAAGCGGTGGAGGAGGCAAGAACGCCGAAGGCCAGGGCCGCAGAGGTCAGAAGCTTGCTCATGGGGAATCTCCGTTCATGAGTTGAGGAGCAGAGGCGCAAGGAAGTCGATGCCGAGCGCCGCGACGACAAGGATCGTTGCGAGAACAAGCCCGACCTTGACGAGCAGGTTGGGAAGCGGGCGGGCGCAGGTCTCGCCATCAGCGCAGGCCAGCTTGGAAGACCGATAGACCAGCCAGTAGCCGGCGCCGAGGAAGCCGAGCGTCACCGCGAGGAAATAAGGCTGATACGGCGCGAGCTGCGTAAAGTTCCCGATCCAGGCCCCGCTCACGCCGAGACCGAACAGGGCGAGCGGCAGGATGCAGCAGGACGAGGCCGCCAGCGCGCCGAGGAGGCCGCCGGCCGCCAGCAGCTTTTGCCCGCGCCGCAGATTCGTGTCGCGCTGTTCTTCCTTGATCGCCATGGCTACAGCATGCATCCTGTAGCGACTACAGGAGCAAGGGCTGTTGCATGTCTGCGATCACGGTTTCGCGAGCCGAGAACCTGCCGATTGGCGAGCTTTCGCGCCGCAGCGGCGTGAACATCGAGACGATCCGTTACTACGAGCGGATCAAGATGCTGACGCCGCCGCCGCGCACGGCGGGCGGACGCCGCGTCTATGCCGCCAACGACCTTCGGATGCTCGTCTTCATCCGGCGGTCACGCGAGCTTGGGTTTTCGCTCGACGAAATCCGCGCCCTCCTTCGTCTCGGCGGCCCGGAGAAAGCCTCCTGCCGCGAGGTGCGCGCGATTGCCGCGCATCATCTCGAAGACATTCGGGCCAAGCTCAGCGATCTGAAAAAGCTGGAGCGCCTGCTGGCGAGAACCGTCGCCCGCTGCTCCGGCAGGACCGCGCCCGATTGCCCGGTCCTGGATATTCTCGATATTCAGCGTTCCAAATGATCGCACCGTCGAGATCGCAACGGCGCGAGATTGAGCTCGTGGTCCGCGACACTCGCGCAAAATGAGTGAAGTCTGGTGGGCCCGGCAGGACTCGAACCTGCAACCAAGCGGTTATGAGCCGCTAGCTCTGACCATTGAGCTACGGGCCCGGCGGGGTGGAACCCGTATCGCACGACCTAAGCCCTGCGGCGATGGCGTTGCCCCCGACGGCGGCGGACCGTAGCAGCGGCCCTGCCGGCGCACAACGCGCGCCGGTGCGAGAGTAGCAGCCTCTTGAATCCCGTGATGGATTCACCTTCGGCCGCGAGTCTGTTATGGGTGATTCGGACGACGACGGGGGCTGTCGCCGATGCCGGCCGGACGCCGGCATGCGTCATCCATGCGGCCAAAATCATGTTGCCAAAGCTTCGCATCATTCTTGCGGCGATGATCGCCACGTGCGCGGCGGTGCTGACGCTCAGCGCCGGCATGCTCGGCACGCGCGATCAGGCCCGCAATATCAGCGGCGTGCCGGACATCAACCGCCCGCTGATGCGGCAGGCGGCGGTCGAGGAGCCGGAGGGGCAGCAGTTGCAGCTGCTCGCCTACTCGCGCCGCGCCGATGAGCTCATGCGCCTGCGCAACCTGCCGGTGACGCCGGTGCGCGCCGTGGTCGAATATGCCGAGCAGGCCCAGGCCCGCGCGGCCGAGAGCGCGACCGCGTCCGCTGCGTCGACCACTGCTGCTGCGCCGGCGGCGCCGGCGAGCGAACCCGCCCCGACCATCGTGGCGACCGCGCCGATGGCGACGCCAGCGGATGCGCCGTCCGTGCCTGTTGCCGACAATGCCGCGGTCGTCGTGACCCCTTCGGCGGATACGCCGCCGCCCGCGACGGTCGCGGTCGCGCCGCTCGCCAACCCGCCGACGGACACATCGGCGGCGACACCGGTCGCCAGCCCGACTGTCGCGACTCCTCCTGCCGACACGCTGCCCGAAACCGCGGTGGCCATTGCACCAGTCGCGGTGCCGGCCGCCGACACGACGCCAGCTACCGCAATCGTCAGCGCGCCCGCGTCATTGCCAGCGGTAGAGACCCCTGTGGCGGCGCCCGCCGAGACGGCGCCCGCAGCAGTGGCCGACGCGGCGCCAGCCGCAGCCGCACCCGCGGTCCCGCCCGCCACAAACGGCGACACGCAGGTCGCCACCGTGCAGACCGGCGGCAGCGAGACCGCGGAGAGGCACGGGCCGGAGAAGCCGAAGGCTGCGCCCAAGAAGCGCCATGCCCCCAAGGCCGCGCACGCACATACAACGAAGCCGAAGAAGAAGACGCAGGTCGCCCGCACGATTCGCAGCGTTGCACCGTCAGCCACGACCCGGTTCCCGGTCGATCAGAACAGCCGCTCAAGCACGTTCAGCAATTGGCGCCCGAGCGGCGAGAGCACCCCGCGGTAACTCGTTCCACGGCCCGTGAATTCGGCCCGAGTAAAACCTGCGTAAAGTTGCCGAATTACCGGCAAGCTACGTTGCGGTTGCAGGCCTGCCCTGCCCACCGGCCGCTTTGCTCGGCCGCCAAATCGCCTTACATGCTACTGGAGACCGGTCGTGAAGCCGGCCCGAGGGGATGAAGCGTCGTTGAACAGGGACGACCGCCATGGCCCATCTGCTCGCAAAGCATCCGCTGCCGCACATCAACGTTGCGCTGGTCGTTGCGCTCCTGTGGGGCGCGCTCGCGGTCGGCGCTGCGATCTTCGACATCGGCCGCATGGTGCAGGCCTGGTGACGCGCGCCCGCGTCCGAGATTGACCGCCCACGAGAGCGCTTTTCGTTCCGATGGAATCGGAACGCGCTCTCGATTCTTTGATTGGCGCATGTTCTTGCCGGCGAACCGGCGTCCACTTCGCCGGAACATGCGCTAAGCGGCTTCAGGTGGAGCTGCGGCCCGCCGCGATCACCGCATTGAGCATATCGGCGATCTGCTGCCCTTGCTGCGCCTGCTGCATCATCGCCTTCGCGGCCGCCGACAGATCGACGACGACGGCCGGCCCGTCGCCTCCGGCCGCCGGTGCCGCCGTGCCGATCAACGCAGCATCGGTCGCGATCTGGCGTTGCGTGGCGATGTAGGCGCCGACATTCGGCGCCGCCGATACTGGGGACATGCGGCTCTCCCGAAGGCGCGCCCGGTTCGCCGGCCGCGCCTTCCTCTCTCTGGTAGAGCACAAGAGTCAACGGGAGCTTTCCGCCCGCGTCCGCAAACCTTAAGGCCCGTTAACCTGTGTGGCCCCGCCGGCGCGCATTCGGGATCGCGGCCGCCTATCTCACATGCGGAAGAGCTTCTGGGCGTTTCCGCTGAGGATCTTCGCCTTGTCCTCGTCGCACAGCGGCACGCTCTCCATCCAGCGCGTGCCCGGCGGGTTGGGGACGAACGGCCAGTCGATCGCGAACAGGATGCGGTCGATGCCCATCTCCATCACGCAGCACAACAGGGCCGGGTTGGAGAAGTTGCCCGACGTGGTGATCCAGAAATTCTTGCAGAACACGTCGCGGAAGCTCATCGGCCGGCTGGTGCCCGGGCGCGCCAGCGCATGGTCGATGCGCCACACGAGGAACGGCAGCGTTTCGCCGAGGTGGCCGAGCACGATCTTGAGATTGGGATACTTGTCGAACACGCCGCCGAGCACGAGCCGGATCGCGATGGTCGCGGTCTCGACCGTGAAGCCCCAGGCGGCGCGGATCACCATGGGAAAGTCCTTGGCGTACTCCTTGTAGTAGACGTCCGCCACCTGCGGGTGCGGCACCGCGGGATGCAGGTAGATCGGCACGTCGAGCCTTTCGGCGCGCTCGAAGATCGGCCAGAACTTCTTCTCGTCGAGGAACATGCCGTTGGCGAGGCCGTGGATCATCGCGCCCTTGAAGCCATGCCTGGTCACCGTGCGCTCGAGCTCGTCGGCCGCGGCGCCCGGGTCGATGGTCGGCAAGGTCGCGAAGGCGGCGAAGCGCTTCGGATGCTTGGCGACCGCGGCGGCGAGGCGATCGTTGACGCGCTGGACGAGCGCCACCGCATCGTCACCGCCGAGCTTCTGCGCCGACGGCGCGCCGTGCGAGATGATCTGCACGTCGACGCCCGCCTCGTCCATGTCCTTGATGCGCAGGTCGCCGAGATCGTAGAGGCGCTCGAGCTGCTCGTCGCGGCGGGTGCTTTCGACGCCCGAATAGGTTTTCGCCAGCTCCTCGTCCCAGTAGTGCTCCTCGATCGCGATGACCGGACATTGCGGCTTCTTCAGCATGTCGTGCGTTTCCGTTCCCGGGGATGATGGCGGTTGTCCTATCAAGCAACGGTCCCGGTGTCATCCGTCGTTCCAAACCCAGGCATATGCGCTAACATGGCGGCCGCCGCCGCGATATCGCGCGGCGACAACCGACGCCCCAGGGGAGTGACTTCATGCACGTGTTCGATCTGAAGACAGAGCAGGAATGGAATCCGCAGCACCATGTCGAGAAGATCCTCGGCAAGGTGGAGGACGGCGACGTGACGGTCGCGTGCTGGGAGCCGGGACAGATCAGCCCCTATCACTGCCATCCGCAGGCGACCGAGATCTATTTCTGCTACGAGGGCGGCGGCAAGATGCGCACGCCGACGCGCACGATCGACGTGACGCCGGGCTCGTTCGTGGTGCATCCGCCGGGCGAATTGCACGAGTACATCAACGGCCCGCAGCGCACGCTGCTGTTCCGCGTGCGCTATGGCGACGACATGCTGACGCGCCACATGGACAACCGCCACTACAAGGATTGGACGCAGAAGCCCGAGGACGCCGAGTTCTTTCGCACCAACCCGGCGCTGGCGAAAGCCGAGGTCGCCTGATGGGTCAACTGGCGGCGCGGACGCGCTCGTTGTCGGTGAAGGCCGCGCCGATCTCGCAGCCGAGCCGCCACACCACCCGGCAGGAGCGGCGCGGTCGCGCCGCTCCCGAGATCACCAGCGTGAAGGCGTCGGGCAGCTCCGACTCGGAGTGGAGTCGGACGCCGCCGTCGGACATGTCGACGATCAGGCAATCGCGCGACGGGCCGGCCATCTCGGCCTGGATGCGCGCATAGCGATTGAAGCTATGGCGCACCGCCTTGCGCCGTTCCTTCAACATGAGCTTCCTCGTCTCCCGCGCCCGGGATCCCGCGGGCGGGGTATGGTGTAACCGATCAATTCTTGCGGGCGGGCCAATGCGGCGACTGCGTTTTTCCCGGAATTTTTCTCGAAAAGTCGCGGCGAATTTGCCCACAAGTCTAACGATTCCGGTGGCGCCATGAGCCTGATTTACAAGATCTGCCCGCGCGCCCTGTGGCAGGAGGCCGAGCGCGACGGGGTGTTTCGTGGCGCGCCGGTCGATCGCGCCGACGGCTACATCCATTTCTCGACCGCCGAGCAGGTGCGCGAGACCGCCGCCAGGCACTTCGCCGGCCAGGATGACCTCATGCTGGTCGCGGTCGATGCGGCGACACTCGGTCACGCGCTCAAATGGGAACCGTCGCGCGGCGGTGCGCTGTTTCCCCACCTGTACGGGAACTTGCCGCTGGGGTGCGTCCGTTCGGTCGAGTCGCTGGCGCTCGGAGCCGATGGGGTCCACCGGTTTCCGCCGATGTGACGGGCACCCATGGCCATCACCTGTGCGCCGCACGGGCGGCTCGACCGTTCGCCATACGCCACGAAATCCGCTAGGTGTGCGGGCGGCAAATCTTCGCCGCCTACCGGGTCGAGCCAAACTCTCTCCATGACCGTCTTCACCCCGCACCAGGACGCCGCCCTCGAGGCGGTCGCCGCCTGGCTCAAGGATCGGCCGGGCAGCCCCGGCACGCCGCAGGTCTTCCGGCTGTTCGGTTACGCCGGCACCGGCAAGACCACCCTCGCCCGCCACCTCGCCGAGGGCGTCGACGGCGACGTCGCGTTCGGCGCCTTCACCGGCAAGGCCGCGCTGGTGATGCGGCGCAAGGGCTGCCCCGACGCCTCGACCATCCACAGCATGATCTACCGGGCGCGCGACAGCGGCGAGGAGACGCCGAGCTTCGACCTGTGGGACGAGTCGCCGGCCGCCAAGGCGAGCCTCATCGTGATCGACGAATGCTCGATGGTCGACGCCGAGCTCGGCCGCGATCTCCTCTCGTTCGGCGTGCCCGTGCTGGTGCTGGGCGATCCGGCGCAGCTGCCGCCGATCCAGGGCGGCGGCTTCTTCACCGAGGCGGAGCCCGACGCGATGCTGACCGAGGTGCATCGCCAGGCGGCCGACGACCCGATCATCCACATGTCGATGGCGGTGCGCGAGGGCGAGCGGCTGGAGCCCGGCCGCTACGGCGAGAGCGAGGTGGTGCGCAAGGCCGCGCTCGATCCGGCGCGCGTGCTCGACGCCGACCAGGCGCTGGTCGGCCGCAACGTCACGCGGCGCTCGTACAATGCGCGGCTGCGCGAGCGGCGTGGATTCACCGACCCGCTGCCGCAGGCGGACGACAAGCTGGTCTGCCTGCGCAACAACCGCCGCAAGGGCCTGTTCAACGGCGGCCTGTGGGTGGTCAAGACGCGCGGCGCCCCGCGCGCCAACACGCTGAGCCTGCGCCTGCAGCCGGACGAGGGCGGCGGGCGCGTCGTGAAAGTCTCGCCGCGGCGCGAGTGCTTCACCGGCGGGATCGAGGAGCTCGACTGGCAGCAGCGCAAGCGCCACGACGAGTTCGACTACGGCTACGTGCTCACCGTGCACAAATCGCAGGGCTCGCAGTGGGACGACGTCGTGCTCTTCGACGAGAGCTTCGCGTTCCCCGACAGCCGCGCGCGCTGGCTCTACACCGGCATCACCCGCGCGGCGCGGCGGCTGACGGTGGTGATGTGAGCGTCATTGCGAGCG
>DASXQC010000811.1:0-5011 GCA_036493235.1 Reyranella sp. | reverse complement strand
TGGGCCAGCTGCTGCCGATGTCGTTTGGCCCGCAGCACTTCGGATGACTGCCGTCGACGTCATCCGCGCCCGGGCGCCCGGCTTCGCGCCGAAGGTCGCGGTCGTGCTGGGTTCGGGCCTCGGCATCTTCGCGGAGGAGGTCAAGCCGGTCGCGACCATCCCCTACGGGGATCTGCCTGGTTTTCCGCCGACCTCGGTCGGCAGCCATGCGGGACGGCTGGTGCTGGGCACGGTCGGCCCGACGCCGGTCGCCGTGCTGCAGGGCCGCGCGCATTACTACGAGCGCGGCCGCGCCGACGAGATGAAGCCGGTGGTCTGCGCCATGGCCGAGCTGGGCTGCGAGACGCTGCTGCAGACCAACGCCGCCGGCAGCCTGCGCCTCGACATGCCGCCGGGCGCGCTGATGGCGATCACCGACCACATCAACTTCACCGGCGTGAACCCATTGTTCGGCGAGACCGGCAACAACCGCTTCGTCGACATGGCCGATGCCTACGACCCGGCGCTGCGGGCCGCGCTGGTGGCGGCGGGCGAGGGCGTGTTCGAGGGAACCTATATCTGGTTCAGCGGCCCGAGCTTCGAGACGCCGGCCGAAATCCGCGCCGCCCGCGTGCTGGGCGCCGACGCCGTCGGCATGTCGACGGTGCCGGAGACCATCGTCGCCCGCCATGCCGGGATGAAGGTCGCGGGCCTGTCGCTGATGACCAACTATGCCGCCGGCATGACCCGCGAGCCGCTCGGCCACCTCCAGACCATGGCGGTGGCGCAGGAGGCGGCCGGCAAGGTGCGCGGGTTGTTGCGGCGGTTCCTCGAAGGCTACTCTTGAGCGCATGCTGCCGCAGGAGATCATCCGCAAGAAGCGCGACGGACAGGAGCTGAGCGACGAGGCGATCGCCTTCGTCGTGCGCGGCATCACCGACGGATCCTTGAGCGAGAGCCAGGTCGCCGCCTTCGCCATGGCGGTGTTCTTCCGCAACATGACGCCGGGCGAGGTGGCGGCCATGACGCTTGGCCTCGCACGGTCCGGCGTGACGCTCGACTGGGACGATCTCGATCTGCCCGGCCCGATCATCGACAAGCATTCGACCGGGGGTGTCGGCGACAAGGTGAGCCTGATGCTGGCGCCGATCGTCGCCGCCTGCGGCGGCTTCGTGCCGATGATCTCCGGCCGCGGCCTCGGCCACACCGGCGGCACCTTGGATAAGCTCGCCTCGATCTCGGGCTACGACGTGCAGCCCGACATCGCCACCTTCCGCCGCGTCGTGCGCGAGGTCGGCTGCGCGGTTATCGGCCAGACCGATGATCTTGCTCCGGCCGACCGCAGACTCTACGGCGTGCGCGACGTCACCGGAACGGTCGAATCGATCCCACTGATCGTGAGCTCGATCCTGTCCAAGAAGATCGCCGCCGGCCTCGACGGGCTGGTGATGGATGTGAAGTGTGGCTCTGGCGCCTTCTGCGACAGCGAGGCGATGGCCCGCGAGTTGGCGCAGAACCTGGTGTCGGTCGCCCGAGACGCGGGGCTGTCGACCACGGCGTTGATCACCGACATGGACCGTGTGCTGGGGCGGGAGGTCGGCAATGCGCTCGAGGTGATGGAGACCGTCGCCTACCTCAAGGGCGAAGGCCCACGTGACCCACGGCTGCACGAGGTGGTGATCGCGCTGGCGGGTGAGATGCTGGCGCTGGGTGACCTGTCGTCGAGCGTTGCCGCCGGACGGGCGCGAGCCGAGGCGGCGCTCGACGACGGCCGGGCGGCGGACAAGTTCGCGAAGATGGTGTCAGCGTTGGGCGGGCCCGACGATTTCCTCGACAAGCCGGCACGCTATCTCGAGAAGGCGCCGGTTATCCGTCCCTGCACGGCCGAACGGCCGGGCGCCGTGATCGGCATGAATGCCCGCGACGTCGGCCTCGCGGTGGTCGGCCTGGGCGGCGGCCGCACGCGTGCCGACGATGCGATCGACCCGTCGGTGGGCTTGAGCAAGATGATCGACATCGGCACCGAGGTGCAGATCGGCAGCCCCCTCTGCCTCGTCCATGCCGCCAGCGAAGCCAGCGCCGAGGCGGCGATCGAGCAGGTGCGCCGGGCGATCCGCATCGGCGGGCCGGCGCCGGCCGCCAAACCGGTCGTGATCGACCGGATCGTGCAATGAACGGAGCTGCACCAGGCGCTGCCGTACACTCTAGCAGCGCCAACCGCTCGTCCCGCCCGCGCCACGCCTACGCCCTGCATCTGATCGACGGGGCGACCTATAGCGTCGACAACTGGTTGCAACGGCCAGACTTTCCATTGAGAGGTTTTTCGTGATTCCCAAGGCTGAGCTTCACTGCCATCTTGAAGGTTCCGTGCCGCCCGTGCTGGCGCGCGAGCTGGCGGCGCGCAACGGGCTCGACCTGCCGGACGGCCTGTTCGACGCGAACGACGACTATGCCTGGAAGGACTTCCTGAGCTTCCTCGATTCCTATGACCGGGTGTGCAGCGTGCTGCGCAAGCCGCGCGACTTCGGCGACATCCTCTATGACTACCTGCAGCGCACCGCTGCCGAGGGCGCGGTCTATGTCGAGATGTTTTGCTCGCCCGAGCGACCCAAGGCGCTGGGCATTCCCTATGCCACATGGCTGGGCGCGCTGGTCGACGCGGTCGACCGGGCCAAGCGCGACTTCGGCATCGAGGCGCGCCTGATCGCGATCTGCATCCGCCATCTCGGCCCGGACCGCGCGCTCGGCCTGGCGCAGCAGGTGGTGGCCGAGCCGCATCCCTATGTCGTGGCGCTGGGCATGGGCGGCGACGAGGGCAGGTTCGCGCCGGCCGACTTCGCGCCGGCTTATCGGCTCGCCCACGAGAAGGGGCTCGGCTGCACCATCCATGCGGGCGAGGTGCGCGGGCCGGAGAGCGTCTGGGCGGCGATCCGCGATCTGCCGGTCACCCGCATCGGCCACGGCGTGCGCTCGAGCGAGGATCCGAAGCTGCTGGAGGAGCTGGTCCGCCGCGGCATCGCCCTCGAGGTCTGTCCCGGCAGCAACGTGGCGCTCGGCCTGTACCCGGATCGCGCGGCCCATCCGCTCCCTCGCTTGATCGAGGCGGGGGTGCGCGTCACGCTGAGCTCCGACGATCCGCCCTTTTTCCACACCACGCTCGGGACCGAATACGACAATTCCGGTCTCGACGCGGCAGCGTTGCGTAAGATCACGCGCACGGCGATCGAGGTCTCGTTCGCCGAAGAGGCTCTCAAAACGAAGCTGTTGAAGGGGATGGCAGCATGATCATCACACGCACGCTGGCGCTCGGCGCCCTCACCCTCTTGCTCGGCGCCGGCGCCGCTCAGGCGCAGGATCCGCAGCCCAATGACGGGTTGCTGGCGGCTCTGTGGACGCAGCGCTCGGTCGAGTTCAAGGGCAATGCACTGACGGTCTATGCGCTGGCCAAGATCCGCCTCGACGAGGCGTTGGCCGACAAGAAGTGGACCGCCGCGCCGGTCGAGCAGAAAGGCGACTTCGCCAACCTGCCGCCCGCCATCGTGCTCGATGTCGACGAGACCGTTCTCGACAACTCGGCCTATCAGGTCTGGAACATCAAGGCCGGCAAGAGCTTCAGCTTGCCGACATGGAACGAGTTCTGCGCCGCCCAGATCTCGCGCGCCATCCCGGGCTCCGTCGAGTTCACCAAGTACGCCGATTCCAAGGGCGTGAAGGTGTTCTACGTCAGCAATCGCGACGCCGTGACCGAGAAGGACACGCGCGAGAACATGCAGAAGCTCGGCTACCCGATGGGCGGCAATGTCGACACCTTTCTGATGCAGAACGAGCAGAAGGACTGGGGCAGCAAGAAGGGCACGCGCCGGGCCTTCATCGCCAAGGACTATCGGATCCTGCTCGAGTTCGGCGACAACTTCGGCGATTTCGACGACCGCTACAGCTCGTCGGAGGCCGACCGGCTGAAGTTCTTCGACGAGAACAAGGATCGCTGGGGCCACGAATGGCTGGTGATCGCCAACCCGACCTACGGCTCGTTCGAGGCCGCGCCGTTCGGCTTCGACTACAAGAAGTCCGACGCTGACAAGCGCAAGGCCAGGTGGGATGTGCTGGAAGGTTGGGCTGGGCCGAAACAGTAAGACGTCATCGTCTTCCGGACCGCGGGCCTCCAGGCCCGCTCATGATCATGATGCGGGCCTGGAGGCCCGCGGTCCGGAAGATCATGAGAAGAGGCGGTTAGAACGCCTTCTCGGACTGGGGATCGAACAGGTGCAGGCGCTCGGGGTTGAGCGCCAGCTTGAGCTTGTCGTGGGTCCGCACGCGCACGTTGGGATCGATGCTCGCCACCATCAGCGCCTGGCCGACACGGGTGTCGAGCAGGATCTCGGAGCCGAGCTGCTCGACCACCTCGACTTCGGCCTCCACGCAGAGGTCGGGTGAGTCGGAGGCGCCGGCCATGTGGATGTCCTCCGGCCGGATGCCGAGCGTGGCCTTGGTGCCGGCACCGTTCATGTGCGTGCGGGCGCGGGCGGCGAGCGCGTCGGGCAGGACGATCTTGAGCCCGGTCGCCTCGGCCACCACCTTGCCGCCCTGGTCGGCGAGCGTGACGTCGGCGAAGTTCATCGCCGGCGAGCCGATGAAGCCAGCGACGAAGCGGTTGGCCGGCTGGTTGTAGAGCTCGAGCGGCTCGCCGACCTGCTGCACCACGCCGTCCTTCATCACCACCACCCGGTCGCCCAGCGTCATCGCCTCGACCTGGTCGTGGGTGACGTAGATCGAGGTGACCGCCAGCCGTTCGTGCAGCTTCTTGAGCTCGACACGCATCTGCACGCGCAGCTTGGCGTCGAGATTGGAAAGCGGCTCGTCGAACAGGAACACCTTGGGATCGCGCACGATCGCGCGGCCGAGCGCCACGCGCTGGCGCTGGCCGCCCGAGAGCTGGCGCGGCTTGCGCTGCAGCAGGTTCTCGATGCCGAGGATAGTGGCGGCGCGCTTGATTCGACTCTGGATCTCTTCCTTCGGGAACTTCCGCATCTTC
>DASXQC010000810.1:0-9262 GCA_036493235.1 Reyranella sp. | reverse complement strand
CGCGCGACCGCAGCAAGAGCAAGGGTTGACGTCGTCCTTCTCGACCCGGCGTGGGCCAAGGCCCTGCCCGGCGTCGAGCGGCTGGTCCGCAAGGCCGTACGTGCGGCGCTTGGGGTGAAGGCGAGAGCCCTGACCGTCGCGCTGTCCGACGACCGGCGCGTGCAGGCGCTCAACAAGCGCGACCGCAAGAAAGACAAGCCGACCAACGTGCTGTCCTACCCGTCGGGCGAGAAGGCGTTCCTCGGCGACATCGTGCTGGCGCGCCAGACCGTGTGGCGCGAGGCGAGGGAGCAGAAGAAGACGCCGGCCGGCCACGTCGCGCATCTCGTGGTCCACGGCACGCTGCATCTCCTGGGCTACGACCACGAGACAAGCGACGCCGACGCCGGGCGCATGGAAGCGCTGGAGCGGCGCATCCTCAAGAAGCTCGGGATCGCCGATCCTTACAGCGAGCGCGAATAAATCTCTCGCTGGGGGCGCGCCACTCTGTGGCGCGTCATGTTCTTCGACGAAGAAAGACGCGCCACGGAGTGGCGCGCCCCCGGCACAAGATCAGAGCATTCCCAGGGACTGCTTGCGCCTGGGCGGTGGGAAGGCGCGGTCGATCTCGGCGAGGACGTCCGGCGAAAGTTTGATGTCGATCGCTCCGAGATTTTCCTTCACCCGCTCGCGGGTCATCGACTTGGGGATGGTGACGACGCCCGGTTGCGCCAGCACCCAGGCGAGCGCCAGTTGTGCCGGCGTGCAGCGGAGGTCGCCCGCGAGCTTCCTCAGGGTTGCATTGCCGAGCAACCGGCCCTGGTCGAGCGGCGAATAGGCCATCAGCGGGATCAAGCGCTCGCGCAGCCACGGCAGCAGGTCGTACTCCGGCCCGCGGCGTGACAGACAGTAGAGCACCTGGTCGCTGCCGGTCAGGCCCTTGTCGAGCGTGGCGGCCTTTTCCATGTCGTCGGTGTCGAAGTTGCTGACGCCGAAATCGGCGATCTTCCCGGCCTCGCGCAGACGGAAGAAGGCTTCGTAGGTTTCCGAGAGCGGTACGCCGCCGCGCCAGTGCAGCAGATAGAGATCGATGCGCTCCAGCTTCATGCGCTTCAGGCTGCGCTCGCAGGCGGCGATCGTGCCGCTGCGGGAGGCGTTGTGTGGGTAAACCTTGCTGACGATGAACGGCCGCTTATGATTGTCGGCCAGGGCCTCGCCAACGATCTCCTCGGCGCCGCCATCGCCGTACATCTCGGCGGTGTCGACCATGGGATAATCCAGCTCCAGGGCGTATTTGATCGCCTCGAGCTCCTGGCCGCGCTTGGCGCGGCTTTCGCCCATGCGCCATGTGCCGATGCCAAAAACGGGCATTTCATTGCCAGACGGCATTTTGCAGGAACGCATCAAGAACCTTCCATCGCATTGCAACGCAAGCTCGTTACCCTATCTTACGAGTCATGCCGGATTCCACAGCGCGCCCATCGTCAGGCCTAGGCGGGTCTGGCGCGGAGGGAGAGCCAGCGGCGACCTCGGCGCTAGCCAACGACGTCGTCTCCCATGGCGGGTTGCTGCGTGCGATCCTGCGACGGCTGCGGCGGCGCGAGAGGAACGAGGCGGTCCGCGAGGCGATCGAGGAGCTGATCGAGGAGACGCCCGAAAGCGATACTCCGATCAGCGAGGACCAGAGGGTCCTGCTCGCCAACATCCTGAAGCTGCGCGACAAGACGGTGCGCGACGTCATGGTGCCTCGGGTCGACATCATCGGCATCTCGGCCAACACCCCGCTCGACGAGGTGGTGCGGCTGATCCAGGCCGAGGCGCATTCGCGCTACCCGGTCTATCGCGAATCGCTCGACGACGTGATCGGCATGGTCCACATCAAGGACGTGCTGGCCTACTGGGGTACCCCCAAGAAGTTCAATCTGCGAGACATATTGCGCCGGGTAGTGTTCGTGGCGCCGACGCTTCCGGTGCTCGACATGCTGCTCGACATGCGCCGCTCGCGCACGCACATGGCGCTGGTGGTCGACGAGTTCGGCGGCACCGACGGACTCCTGACCATCGAGGACCTGGTCGAGGAGATCGTTGGCGAGATCGAGGACGAGCATGACGTTGCCCAGGCGCCGGTGCTGTCGCGCCGGGCCGACGGCACGATCGACGTCAATGGCCGCACGCCGGTCGAGATGCTGGAGCAGGAGATCGGCAACGTGCTGTCGGAGGACGAACGACGGGAGATCGACACGGTCGGCGGGTTGATCTTCTCCCTGCTGGGCCGCATCCCCGAGCGCGGCGAGGTGGTGCAGCACCCGTCGGGCGTCGAGTTCGAGATCCTCGACGTCGATCCGCGCCGCATCCGGCGCCTCCGGGTCCGGCCGCCCGCGGCCGCACAATCCGCCGCCTGACGCTTCGGTGAGCAAGCTTTACGGCGTACGCGCCCTGGGCGCGGGCTTGATCGCGGGCGCGTTCGCCGCGCTCGCCATGCCGCCTTTGTACTGGCTGCCACTGGCGGTGGTGGGGCTGGTTGTCTTCGTCTGGTTGTGGGACAGCGCGCCGACCGCGCGTATCGCCGGCTGGCGGGGCTGGGCGTGGGGCGTCGGCCATTTCACCGTCGGGTCCTACTGGATGGTCGAGGCCTTCTTCGTGCCCCCGGCCGACTTCGCGCCGCTCGGTCCGCCTGCCGTGATCGGCCTTGCCTTCGTGCTCGGTATTTTTCCCGCGACGGCAGCCTGGGCGACCAAGAAGCTCGCGCTACGTTGGCCGCATCTCGGCGGCCGCTATCGACGGATCGTCTTGCTGGCCGTGGCCTGGACAGCCACAGAATGGCTACGCGGCCATATCTTCACCGGCTATCCGTGGAACCCCCTGGGGCACGTCTGGGCGTTCGCCACGCCCCTGCTGCAGGGCGCCTCGCTGGTCGGCGTCTATGGGCTCGGCACCTTGACCTTCATGGTCCTGGCGGCGCCAGCCGCGGGCTGGCGGGCTTCGCTGGCCGCTCTCCTGGCGCTCGGCGTGGCCGGAGGCGCCGGGCGGGCGGTGATGGGGCCGGTCGAGGCGAACACCACCGGGCCGATCATCCGGATCGTGCAACCCAACATTCCCCAGGGCGAGAAATGGCGGGACGAGAGCCGCGCGGTCGCGCTGAAAAAGCTGCTCGATCTCAGCCGGCGTGACGGCTTCGACAAGCTCGCCGCGGTCGTATGGCCCGAAACGGCGACGCCCTTCATCGTCCAGCCCAATTCTCAGGGCCTCGCCATGCTGGCGGTTGCAGCGCCGCGCGGCGGCTACCTGCTCGCCGGCGCCGCCCGTGCCGGAGAGGATCCGCGGGATGGTGTGTGGAATTCCCTGCTGGCGATCGATCCCGAGGGCACGGTCAAGGCGACCTACGACAAGGTTCATCTCGTGCCGTTCGGCGAGTACATCCCGTTTCACAAGGAGTGGCCGCCGCTCACCGGCCTGATCGGCCGCGGTTCGTTCGAGAAAGGTGAATCGCTTACTACCGTCTCGCTGCCCGGCTTGCCGCCGTTCTCGCCGCTCATCTGCTACGAGGCGATATTTCCCGGCGCAGTCGTCGGCCCCGGCGAGCGGCCGGCGTGGCTTTTGAATGTCACGAACGATGCGTGGTTCGGTACTTCGAGTGGTCCCTACCAGCACCTCACGAGTGCGCGGTTGCGCACAGTGGAGGAGGGATTACCGATGATCCGTGCAGCCAACACTGGCGTATCCGCTGTGATTGATGCATTTGGCCGGGTAATTGCATCTCTGGATATGGAACGTGCGGGTGTAATCGACCATGCGCTTCCACCACCGCGCGCAGCAACCTTGTACGCTAGGTGGCACGATTGGACGTTGTTGGGGCTTGTGACGATACTCGTCCTGTTTGTGGGCTCTGCGCGCCGCCGCCCCAAGGTTATTGCTTGATTTCCACCATCGGTGGGCATATGTCGTGTGCACTCTTGACGTGTAGATATGCGTTTTTGCACTTATTGAGAGATCGAGCGGGCACAATTATAACGTGTTGGAGTGCTATCGCTCTCAACAGTAGCGTCATCAAAATCAAGAGAAGGGTGAGAAGAGATGGCAAGATCGCATCCGGTTGATGTCCATGTTGGCGCGCGGATGCGCCAGCGCCGCACGCTTCTCGGCATGAGCCAGGAGAAGTTGGGCACCGCCGTCGGCCTGACGTTCCAGCAGATTCAGAAATACGAGCGCGGCTCCAACCGCATCGGCTCGAGCCGCCTGTTCGAGTTCGCCAAAGTGCTCGACGTGCCGGTCTCGTACTTTTTCGACGAGATGCCCTCGAATGCGCTCGCCGGCCGGCCGATGTCGGGCCGCGGTCGCAAGGGTGGCTTCGGCGAGGCGGCGACTCCGTTCGAGCAGGAAAAGGATCCGCTGATCAAGCGCGAGACGCTCGAACTGGTCCGCGCCTACTACAAGATTCGCGAGGGCCGCGTGCGCAAGCGGATCTTCGAGATGGTGAAGGCGGTCGGTGCCGCCAGTCACGCTGAAGTCCTGGGCGGGCGCAAAGGTCGCTAAACGGCCTCACGCCGCTCTTGATTTCCACGCTCGGTTGGGGTTTTTAACGACGCGGCGTCGGTGTGACGCCGCGCGCGGACGGATTTGGACGACTTGCCACCGCGACAACAAAGGCTAAGCCGGACGTTGGCGGCCCATCCCCGCCCTGCCCGGAGTCCAGTGACATCTGTGGAGGGCAATATGGCGCTCAAAGACTACCTGTTTACGTCCGAGTCGGTTTCCGAAGGTCATCCGGACAAGGTCTCCGACCAGATCTCGGACGCGATCCTCGACGCGTTCATCACCAACGACATCAAGCTCGGCATTGCCGACGACAGCCATGCCAATACCCGGCTGGGCTGCGAAACGCTCGTCACCACCAACAAGATCGTCATCGCCGGCGAAGGTCGCGCGTCCGACCCGTACATGAAGAAGTACGGCCGGCAGACCATCGTGAATCGCGAGGCGCTGACCGAGATCGCTCGCGGCGTGGTGCGCGACATTGGCTACGACCAGGACGGCTTCTCCTGGCACGGCGCCGACGTCGACGTGCTGCTGCACGGCCAGTCGCCTGACATCGCCATGGGCGTCAACGCCAAGAACAAGGGCGGCAATCTGGGCGAGCAGGAGGGCGCGGGCGACCAGGGCCTGATGTTCGGCTTCGCCTGCCGCGACTCGGAGGAGTACGAGAAGAACTCCTTCATGCCGGCGCCGATCTACTTCTCGCACAAGATCCTCGAAGTGCTGAGCAAGGCGCGCCGCTCGGGCGAGCTCAAGGACCTGCAGCCCGACGCCAAGAGCCAGGTCACGGTGCGCTACGCCGACGGCAAGGCGGTTGGCGCTACCAAGGTCGTAGTCTCCACGCAGCACCGCGAGGCCAATGCCAAGGGCAAGAAATACAACTCCGGCATGATCAAGGAGATGATCGCCGGGCACGTCGCCAAGTCGCTGCCCAAGGGCTGGATGCCCAAGAAGGCGGCCGACTTCTTCGTCAACCCGACCGGCAACTTCGTGGTCGGCGGTCCGGACGGCGACTGCGGCCTGACTGGCCGCAAGATCATCGTCGACACCTACGGCGGCTATGCGCCGCACGGCGGCGGCGCCTTCTCGGGCAAGGACCCGACCAAGGTCGACCGCTCGGCCGCCTACGCCGCGCGCTATCTCGCCAAGAACGTGGTGGCGGCAGGCCTTGCCGACCGCTGCCTGATCCAGGTGGCCTACGCGATCGGCGTAGCCGATCCGATGTCGCTCTATGTCGACACCCAAGGCACCGGCAAGGTCGACGAGCGCAAGCTCGAGAAGGTGCTGTCGGACGTCTTCCCGTTGCGCCCGACGAACATCCGCCGAGGCCTGCAGCTCAACAAGCCGATCTACCAGCGCACCGCGGCCTACGGCCACTTCGGCCGCAAGCCGGAGAAGGATGGCGCGTTCTCGTGGGAGCGGCTGGATCTCGTGCCGGAGCTGAAGCGCGCCTTCGGAGCGTGTTAAGATCGTCTCCTAATCGATTGAGTTAGCGTGGATTTCTGGTAGTCTGCTCTGCCCGGGCAGACACCATGGCTCCTCTCGAATCCGCGCTCCAAGAAGCGCCCGCACGGCCGCGAACGGTCGATTCGCTGATGCGGGCGCTGCTCTATGTCAGCCAGCAGCTCGGCCGACCGGTCAGCGAGGCCGAGTTGCGCAGCCATGCGGTGCTGCCCGAAGGCCCGCTCGACAGTGTGACCTTCCTGCTCGCCGCCCGGCGCCTCGGCTTCGACGCTCACGCTGTCGATCTCGCACGCCTGTCGGCGCACGAGCTGCCGACGCCGTTCGTCGTGCTGGGCGAGGATGGACCCGCCGGCGTCGTGCTGTCTCTCGACGGCAGGCAGGCGACGCTGCTCGACGTCGTCGAGGGTCGGATCGTGCAGGCGTCGCTCACAGCGCCCGGCCTGCAGGGCCTCGTGCTGCGATTGCCGGCAGCTGATGAAGCGACGACGTCCTGGCATGCGCCGATCTGGTCCACGCTTTGGCCGACGCTCACCCAGCTGGCGGCGGTGTCGTTCGTCGTCAACCTGCTCGCGCTCGCCACGCCGCTGTTCATGATGGTGGCGGTCAACCGGCTGGCTGCTCGGCCGAACGATGCAGCGTCGATGATCACGGCACTGTCTGCCGGCCTGGTCGCCGTCTATGCGGTCGACTTCGGGCTACGGCTGGCGCGGGGTGGGATGTCGGCGCGCATGGCGGCGCGTCTCGACACGCTGATGAGCACGCAGGCCGTGCATCATTTGGTGCGGCTTCCCTATCGACACCTCGAGCGCAATCCTCTGGGTGTGATCGCCGAGCGCCTGCGCCAGCTCGACGTGTTGCGCGGCTTCGTCTCCGGCCAGCTGCCCACGCTCACGATCGATCTTGTCTTCGCCGTGCTGTTCCTGCTGGCGCTGTTCGCGATCAACGTGCTGCTGGGCGTGGTCGCCGTGCTGGCGATCCCGCTGCTGGTGGTGGTGCCCGTCCTGACCCATCGCGCCTTGCGGCGGTTCGCCGACGAGTCCTTCCAGGCGCTCGCTGCCAAGAGCTCGGCGCTGACCGAGACCGTGGCCAACGCCGCGACCGTCAAGGCGCTCGGCCTCGAAGCCGAGGTCGAGAAGCGCTGGCAGGCGCGGGTCGAGCGCGCGGCGGCCGGCAACTTCCGCGCCGGCCAACTCGCCAACATCACCGTCTGCGCCTCGACCAGCCTGCATCTCCTCGCGCTGTTGGCCATCGTGCTGGTCGGCGTGCAGGAGATCGTTGCCGGCGCGCTCACGGTCGGCGGCCTGGTCGCGGCCAATCTCCTGGCGGCGCGCGCTTTGCAGCCGATACGGCAGATCGCGGCGGCCTGTCACCAGCTACAGGCGGCGCGGATTGCAATGGCCCGCCTCGACGAGCTGATGGCCGAGCCGGAGGAGAGCGCACCGGGCCGCTTCGCCCCAATGCCGCCCATCAGCGGCCGGATCAGGCTGGAGCGCGTGAGCTGGCGCGCGGACGAAGACGGCCCCGACCTGCTGCGCTACGCCGATCTCGCAATCGAGAGCGGCGAGATCATCGGCCTGGTCGGCCCGTCCGGCTCGGGCAAGACCTCGATCGTCAACCTGGTTCAGGGCCTGCACCAGCCGAGCGCCGGCCGCGTGCTGATCGACGATACCGACGTCGCCCATCTGTCACCGGCACAGCTGCGCGCGCAGATCGGCTGCGTGCCGCAGGAAGTGCAGCTGTTCGCCGGATCGGTGCTCGACAACATCGCCATGGGGGTGGCCGACAAGGATCCGGCGCGCGTGGTCGCCGCCGCGCGCTTCGTCGGTGCGCACGATTTCATCGAGCGTCTGCCACAGGGCTACAACACGCTGCTCGGCGAGCGCGGGCAGCGGCTGTCGATGGGCCAGCGCCAGCTGCTGTGCATCGCCCGCGCGCTGATCCGCGATCCGCGCATCCTGATCCTCGACGAGGCGACCAGCGCGCTCGATCCGGCGACCGAGGAGCAGCTCCTGCGTCGGCTGAAGAGCACGATGCGTGGGCGCACGGTCATCATGATCACCCATCGCCTCGCGCCGCTTGCGATCGCCGATCGCGTCGCCGTCGTGATGGATGGCCGGATCGAGCGGGTCGGCCCGCCGACCGACGTCATGGCCTACGCCCGCATCCGCATGGCTGAGGTGTTGCGCCGGCCGCTGATGGCCTGAGTCCCGAGGGCTTCTTTTGCTCAGTCGGAGACGGCAAAGCCTGTGGATAAGAGCTCTCCGAACAGAGGCTCCTTGGGCATTGGACCGACCGGTCCGCATGCGTTTGCCGAAGAATTGCGCGAAGCCATTGCCCGTAATAGGGGGTGATGCGCGTGGGCGGTAAACTCCTGGCCGCTTCAATTGCATACCGGGAGTTCAGTCATGTCCGACAATTCCTTGGGCGATTTTCGCCATACCGATGGCCGCCGTTGATCCGGGCCGCGTTCAGCGATCGATGGCGAGGACACCGTTTTCGCGCCGTTTTCGATCCGTTTTCGGCCGTTTGTCGCGAGGGCCTACAGCCGTAAAATGCCGTCGCGCCGGGCTTTTGACCTATCGGCCTGCACAAATGCCGTTTGAAGACGGCGAAAACGGTCGAAACGGCAAGTCAGGCGAACTGCACGAAATCCGGATCTTCCAGCCGCGCCAGCCGCTCGCTGGCGAGCCGCGCGCAGTCGATCAGCAGCGACTTGCGCCGCGCTGCTGCCAACGGACGCGTCGGCGGATGGCGCAGGATCTCGCCGCCATAGGCGTCGGCCACGATCAGGCCGATCTCCTCGGGGATCAGCACGTGCGGGAAGTCGACGGACACGGCGAAATAGAGCTGGTCGCACCAGTCGAGATAGTCGGGCCACTTGAGGTCGGCCCGCCAATCCTCGATCGAGGACTTCACCTCGATGATGGTCATCGCGCCGCCGCGGGCGACGGCGAAGATGTCGGCGCGCCGGCCGCCGGGCAGGGGCATCTCGAGCAGGACGGAATGGCCGGCCTGACGCATCAGCCGGCAGGCGCCGCGACAGACCGCGACCGTGACTTCCGGGCGGCGAGCCAGGGACGGGGCCGGGGAAGAGGAGGCCGGCTCCATGGCCTATCGGATCGAGGGTGGCGGCGCGAGCTTGGGCGGTATCTCTTCGATCGGCCGCTCAGGCTGCGGCTTGAACTGGGCAGCCAGGGCCTCGGCGCGCTTGCGATCGGCGTCGGCGATCTTGTTGCCCAGCTTCTCGCGCACCGCCTGGCTGTCGGGAAAGCCGCTGCGCTCGGCC
>DASXQC010000809.1:0-3486 GCA_036493235.1 Reyranella sp. | reverse complement strand
ACTCACGCGGCATGGCTGGATCAGGGTTGCCCCCATTGTCCAATATTCCCCACTGCTGCCTCCCGTAGGAGTCTGGGCCGTGTCTCAGTCCCAGTGTGGCTGATCGTCCTCTCAGACCAGCTACCGATCGTCGCCTTGGTGAGCCATTACCTCACCAACTAGCTAATCGGACGCGGACTCATCTTTTGGCGATAAATCTTTATCCCGTAGGAACCATCCGGTATTAGCCCTAGTTTCCCAGGGTTATTCCGAACCAAAAGGCAGATATCCACGTGTTACTCACCCGTGCGCCACTCGTGTATTGCTACACGCGTTCGACTTGCATGTGTTAAGCCTGCCGCCAGCGTTCGTTCTGAGCCAGGATCAAACTCTCAAGTTTAACGTGCCTCCTACCCCTCCGAAGAGAAGAGGAAGCGTTTAGATCCCGTCACTAGATTACTTTAGTCCAACCCTCTGGACGGAGGCCAGAAGGCCGGACTTCGAACTAGCGACGACGAAAACATCTGCAACCAACCCGAAGGTCAGAGCTGACGTTCGCCGCCGCCGGCGTATCCCTTTCCTAACATACGATGCATAGAACACACGACCGAGTGGTCGAGACCGTAGGCTACTTCTTCGGCGCTTTCAGACCGGGTTTTTCGCCCGCCGCCCCGTCTCTTTCGGGGCGTTTCCGTCGGCGCCGTTCGCCTTGGGAGCCGCGCTTATATGGGTGGCTCTTCGGGGTGTCAAACGCAAATTCGGAAAAAGTTCATGAAGTTCTAAGAGTCTGAAAAGACACATCAAACCTATTGTATTGTTGTCGCCACCTGGGCTTTCCGGCATCAATATGTAGATCTCCCTGCCGCGGGGCACGAATCGTCCCTGCGGCGACACCCCAACCGAGGTCCGGCCCACCGGACCCACATAGGTCAACGGTCATGACGGATTCCCCTCCTCCGTCGGGCCGGCCCGAGAGCGCCACAACGGCGCTGTTCGTGCTGTTCCGGCCTGTCGCCTTCACTGCCTGTGCTATCGGCCTGACCCTGGGGACCCTGGTCCTCCTCCATAGGGGCAGTCCCCCGTCCGCCCCCCCGCCCCAAGTGGCCGAAACGGCGGTGGTCCTGCCCGATCCGGGCCCACTGCCGCCGGCCGTCACCGACGCTGACTTCAAGAGCTTCACAGCCAATGATTTCAGGGGTTTCCAGGCGGGCCAACCGCCCGGAAGGCCGGGCCAGCAACCCCAGCAGGCCCCCGACGAGCCGCCGGCGCCCGACCGCTACCAGCTCACCCTGCGCCTGGAGAAGGGCGACACGATCGAGAAGATGCTGGCCGATATCGACGTGCCCGAGGCCGACGCCAGGCAGATCGCCAGCGCGCTGCAGTCGGTGCTGAAGAAGCGCCGGATCGCGATCGGCGAGGAGATCGAGCTCGAATTGCAGACCGTGCCCCGCCAGCCAGACGCGCCGCAGGTCCTGTCGCTGTCGGTCCGCCCGCAGCCCGATCACGAGTACATCGTGAAGCGCCACGATGACGGCTCTTATGGCGGCGAGGAGAAGATCTACCGCGTCAGCCCGCGCATCGTGCGGGCCGAGGGCGAGCGGCACGGCTCGTTGCAGCAGAGCGGCATCGCCGCGAACGTGCCGTCCCAGGCGATGCTCGAGTTCATCCGCGCGCTCGCCTACGACGTCGATTTCCAGCGCGAACTGAAGGAAGGCCAGAAGTTCACCGTGCTGCTGGAGCAGCAGGTCACCAGCGACGGCAAAGTCACCGATCCAGGACGGCTGCTCGCCGGCGAGCTCCACCTCGGCAAGCGCACCGTCACGGTGATCCGCTTCCGCCCGCACAACGGTGCCGATCAATTCTACAACCCCAGGGGCGAGAGCGTCGTGCGCTCGTTCCTGCGCACGCCGATGGATGCCTCGCACATCACCTCGCGCTTCGGCATGCGCGAGCATCCGATCCTGGGCTACAGCGCGATGCACACCGGCGTGGATTTCGGCGCGCCGATGGGCACGCCGATCCTGGCGGCGGGCGCCGGCCGCGTGGTGATGGCCGGCTACAACGGCGGCTACGGCAACTTCGTGAAGCTCGAGCACACGCGCGACATCGGCACCGGCTACGGCCACATGTCCCGCATCGGCCCGGGTATCAAGCCGGGCGTAATGGTCCGCCAGGGACAGGTGATCGGCTTCGTCGGCTCGACCGGCATGTCGACCGGCCCGCACCTGCATTACGAGTTCTACCGCGGCGGGCATCCGGTCAATCCGCTGGCGCAGAAGTTTGCGATGCAGGCCTCGCTGGGCGGCAAGGACCTCGCCCGCTTCCAGGGGTTCGCCCGCCAGTATCTGACGCAGTTCAAGACGGCGCCGGCGGCGACCGCGAGCAAGCCCGAGAGCACGGACGAGACGCCGACAGCGAAGGCTGCGCCGGGCAAGCGCCAGACGGCAAAGGAGAGCGGCCAGCCGAACATCGCCGCCCGCTCGCGCATCGTCCCGAAGAAGCGCACCGACACGACGATCGCGCCGAGCCAGCCCGCGCTTCCTGACGAAAGCGGCGTGTCGAAGCCCGTGATGAAGCACAAGGCGAAGACGACCGTGCACAAGCACAAGACGACGAAGAAGGTCGCGGCGCATCCCCCGCACAAGACCAAGATCGCCGCGACCAGGCACAAGAAGCCGAAGCCGGCCACACCGCAAGTCGCCACCGACAACTGAACGAAAAAGGGCCGCGTGAAGCGGCCCTTTCTCTTTGAGGTTGCAACCGTTTTAGTCGGCCGCTTCGCTCATCACCTGCACGCCACCGACGGTCAGCTCGCCGTTCTGGACGCCGATCTCGACGGTATCGCCGTCCCGGACCTTGCCCTCGAGCAGCTGGGTCGCCAGCGGATTCTGCAGGCTGCGCTGGATTACCCGCTTCAGCGGCCGCGCGCCGTACACCGGGTCGTAGCCGCGGTTGGCCAGCCACTGCAACGCCGTGCTGTCGAACTTCAGCGCGATCTTGCGATCGGCCAGGAGCTTGCGCAGCCGGCCGAGCTGGATCTCGACGATGTCCGACATGTTCGCGCGGCTCAACCGGCTGAACAGCAGGACCTCATCGAGCCGATTGAGGAACTCCGGCCGGAAGGCGCGGCGCACCTCTTCCATCACGGCCTCGCGCACGGTGTCGGCGGACTCGCCGTCCTTGAGCGCAGCCAGGTGCGCACTGCCCAGGTTGGAGGTCAGCACGATCAGCGTGTTCTTGAAGTCGACCGTGCGACCCTGGCCGTCGGTCAGGCGACCGTCGTCCAATACCTGCAACAGCACGTTGAACACGTCCGGGTGCGCCTTCTCGACCTCGTCGAACAGGATCACCTGGTAGGGACGCCGGCGCACCGCCTCGGTGAGCACACCGCCCTCGTCGTAGCCGACATAGCCCGGAGGCGCGCCGATCAGGCGGCTGACGGCGTGCTTCTCCATGAACTCGCTCATGTCGATGCGCACCATCGCCTGGTCGTCGTCGAACAGGAAT
>DASXQC010000808.1:0-1794 GCA_036493235.1 Reyranella sp. | reverse complement strand
CGGTGTGCCGTTCGATCACCGGCTCTATCACTTCCGCCTGGCCTTCTCGGGCTGGGAACATGTTCATGTCGTGCTCGGCGGTGAGAGCTTTGTGGCACTGGCGGAGGGTTTGCAGAATGCGCTGTGGGCGCTCGGCCAGGCCCCGTTGCAGCACCGCAGCGACAGTCTGTCGGCTGCCTTCCGCAATCTCGACAATGACACGCGGCAGGATCAGACGCAGCGCTACGAGGCGCTGTGCGCTCATTACCGCATGGAGCCGACCCGCAACAATCGGGGTCTGGCGCACGAGAACGGGTCGATCGAAAGCCCGCACGGCCATCTGAAGCGGGCAATCGAGGACGCGCTGTTGTTGCGCGGGTCGCGCGATTTCGACACGCTCGAGGCCTATCGACGCTTCATCGACGAGGTTGTCGGGCGCCGCAATGCTCGCAACCGCAAGCGTCTTGATCTCGAGCGCCCAGCGCTGCAGGCGCTACCGGCGCATCGGACGACGGATTATGAGGAGACGATCGTCACCGTCACCTCGACCAGCGGGTTCACTCTCAGGAAAGTGTTCTATTCGGTGCCTTCGCGCCTGATCGGGCACCGGCTTCGCGTTCGGCTATACGATGATCGGCTCGAATGCTTTCTCGGCGGGACGTCGCTGATGACGCTGCGCCGCGGGCGACCTCATTCCAGCGGCAAACACGCGCATGTCGTCGATTATCGGCACGTCATCCATGCCCTGCGCCGCAAGCCGATGGCCTTGCTCAATCTGGTCTATCGTGAGCAGCTCTTCCCGCGCCGCGCCTACCGGCGCGCCTTCGAAGCGTTGCTGGCCGGTGGTAGTGAAAAGCAGGCGTGCCGCACTATGGTCGGGCTGTTAGCGCTGGCTCATGATCGGGCCTGCGAGGCCGAACTCGCCGACGCCATCGACGCCGAACTCGATGCCGGCAGACTACCCAATCTCGACACGCTCGGCCGACGCTTCGCGCCCAATTCAGCCGCCACCCCCGACATTACTGTCGAGGTCGCGCCACTGCATCTTTATGACGAGCTCAGCACTGTCCAGCTGGTTGGTGCGGCATGAGAGCGACCAACCCGGGCGACGCTGCCCGCATCGAGCTGCTTCTCGCCGAGCTGCGGCTACCCGCCATAAAACTGGTGTGGACTTCCCTTGCCGCCCAGGCAGACAAGGAAGGCTGGCCGGCCGGTCGCTTCCTGGCAGCATTGGCCGAACATGAGGTTGCCGAGCGCAGCCGGCGCCGGTTCGAACGCCATCTCGCTGAAGCCCGGTTACCGCCCGGCAAGACCCTCGACACCTTCGACTTCGAAGCCGTCCCGGTGATCAGCAAGGCCCAGGTCATGGCGCTCGCCGCCGGTGACGCCTGGCTCAACAACGGCGCCAATTTACTGTTGTTCGGGCCGCCGGGCGGGGGCAAGAGCCACCTTGCGGCAGCTCTTGGCTTCGCTCTTGTCGAAGGGGGCTGGCGCGTGCTGTTCACCCGCACCATCGATCTCGTCCAGCGGCTGCAAATTGCCCGTCGCGAGCTCACTCTCGAAGCCGCCATCACCAAGCTCGACAAATTCCACCTCCTGATCCTCGATGACCTCGCCTACGTCACCAAAGACCAGGCCGAGACCAGCGTGCTCTTTGAGCTCATCAGCGCGCGGTACGAGCGGCGATCTCTCATCATCACTGCCAACCAGCCCTTTGGCGAGTGGGGCAAGGTCTTCCCCGACCAGGCTATGACGGTCGCTGTCGTCGACCGCCTCGTCCATCACGCCACGATCTTTGAGATGAACGTCGAGAGC
>DASXQC010000807.1:0-8531 GCA_036493235.1 Reyranella sp. | reverse complement strand
CGGCGGTCGATTGCCCGGACGTCAGCTCCGCGGAGCTCCTCTCCGAGGATAGCCAGCTGGTTGGCCATGCACTCGTATTGCAGGGCCGGATCCCAGGCGTCAGCGAAGAAGTTGTCTTTGCCGAACAAGGCCTCGACATAGCTCAGGCGATCCTCGACCACCTCGCGCGCGTCGAACGCGAAATCGTCGGCTTCACGGCCAGCTTTGCCATCGACGATCATCCTGTCGGTGACGGCGACGTCGTGATCCATCCCGAGGCGGCACCAGAGATCGAGCGCGACACAACCTGGGCGCCAGTCGTCGCGCATCAGGCCGCTCTCGATCAGCGCTGCACGGCGAATGACGCCGCCGGACGGGGCAATGCGCAGCGACGTGAAAAGCGCCATCACCACGTCGAACGCCACCGATGCCGGCTCACGGTCGGCATCGACCAGCAGCCCGCGGCAAGCCATGGCGCCGGCGTCGGGTGATCGCTCGAGTTCCTGGACAGCGAAGTCCAGCACGTCGGTGATCAGGCTCGCTTGCCGTGGACAGATCGCGATGTACTCGCCGGTGCAACGGCGCAGCGCGCGCAGCAACGCCGCGCCCGGGCTCGACGTATCCGCCGAGGCAACGTCAATCCGCTTGTCCTGCCCGGCCCGGCGTCGAAACCAGTCGAGCGTGCCATCCGTCGACCCGCCGTCCTCGACGACCAACTGCACATTGACGTTGGTTTGCCGAAGCAGCCCGTCGACTTCCCGTTCGACCGATTGCATACGGTTCTTGCCGTACCAGACGATCGAAACAAGAGGCTTGGAGGCAGACACACTCTCTCCCGAAATGGTGGTCAGGACCGCGGGCGAAGGACGAAGAACTGCCGCCGCCTGTTGATATCGAGTACAGCCGCGACCGCCGCCGGCGGCAAGGGCCCAAGCCCACTGGCCGACGCGTTCTCCTCGGCCTCGGCCGCCGCCAGGATGCCGGGGATGGTGGTCGAAAGCGCGGGCTGCGCGAGGCAGAAGCGCAGCGCGGCGTGCGCCCCGTCCCGCCCCGGCTGCGCGCCAACCGCCGTCAGCAGTTCACCCGCGCCGTCGATCCAGTTGTCGAGTTGGGCGCGCGACCAGCCCAGCCGATGGTCACCCTCCGGGAACGCCGTCTCGCGCGTGATCGTGCCCGACAGGAAGCCGAAACAGAGTGGCGTGCGGCCGATCACCCCGACACCGCGCTGCGCCGCCTCGGCCAGCAGGCCGCTCTCGATCACGCGCACGTCCATCATGTTGAAATTGGCCTGCACCACCGGCGCAGCGAACCGCCTCACCGCGTCGAGCGCCTCGGCCGGGCTCTTGGCCGACACGCCCCAGGCCCGGATCTTCCCGGCCGCCTGCAGCCGCGCCAGCGCCTCGCCCAGCCGCTCGTCGCCCAGCGCCTCGCCCGGCGGGTTATGAAGCTGCAGGAGATCGACATAGTCGGTGCGCAGCCGCGCCAGGCTCTTCTCGGTTGACGCGACGACGGCATCGGCCGAAAAGTCCGGCGGTCGATCCCAGCTCTCGTAACCCGCCTTGGTCGCGATCACGACCTTGTCGCGGCGGCCGGCGAAGGCCTCTCCGATCAGGGCTTCGCTATGGCCGTCCCCGTAGGCCGCCGACGTGTCGAAGAAGGTAATGCCGCGGTCGACCGCCCGGGCCAGCGCCGCCAGCGAGGTCCCGTCGTCAGTCTCGCCGTACGATGTCGTCCCATTGGTGCGCCCACCGATACCCCAGGCGCCGAAGCCGATCTCGGAGACGGTAAGTCCGGTCTCGCCGAGCGGTCGGTACTTCACGGCTGGCCCTTGCCGACGTTCGCCCGCCACCAGTCGACGGTGCGACGCACGCCCTCGTCGAAGGCAACCTGCGGCTGCCAGCCTAGAACCTCGCGGGCGCGCCGGTTGTCGAGGGCGAACGAGGTCTTGATCGTCGGCCCGGCGGGATCGTGCTCAATGCGGAGATCCCGGCCCGACGCCGCGACGATGCGCGCGACCAGGTCCTTGATCTTGATTGCGGTGCCAGCGCTGGCATGCAGCATCTCGTAGGGGGTGGTCTGACGGTCGATTGCCAGCTCGACAAAGCGCACCAGGTCGTCGACATAGATCAGGTCGCGCGCCTCCTCGCCCGTGCCCCAGACGGTGATCGCGCCGGTCGTGCTGGTCATCGCCTTGGTGACGGTCGCACCGAAAACGTGGCTGCGCTCGAGATCGAATTTGTCGTGCGGCCCGAACACATTGGTGTGGCGGATCACGGTGTGCCTGGTCACGCCCAGCCGGCTGAAGAACTCGCACATCTTCTCGATGTAGAGCTTGGTCCAGCCGATGCCGAAGTAGTTGACGTGCATCTCCTGGCCGGCATCCCACTCCTCCTCGCGCCACGGCGCCTCGCGCGGCTGGTACATCACCGAGCAGCTAAAGAACAGAAAGTGCCGCACCTTGTGGTCGAAGCAGCCGCGCAGCAGTAGCGAATTCATGACGGCGTTGTCCGTCACATGGATGTAGGGCGTGGCGAGGATGTCCCGAGCGCCAGACGTGGTTGCCGCTGCCTGGACCACGATGTCCATACCCAGCAGCAGCTCGTTCACCCGGCTGGCGTCGCGCAGGTCGGCCTGGTGCCAGGTCACGTCGGCCGGATACTCGGGCCGGGTGAAACGGACGGCGTGGATATCGAGGTCGGAGCGGCGACTCAGCGTCTCGACCAGGTTGCGTCCGATGAAGCCCGTGGCGCCGCACACCAGGACGCGTGTGCGGCTCATCCGTGGCCGTTCTGGTAGCTGGGCTCGTAGAGCACGATCTGCGTGCCACTGCGCTCGAACTGGAACGGCACCGGCAGGAGCTTCTGCAGCGACTTCAGCACCGATGCCCGCTTCTCCGGCGTCACGAAGATCAGCATGAAGCCGCCACCACCCGCGCCGAGGAGCTTGCCGCCATCGGCGCCGGCCTGTCGCGCGATGTCGTAGATCTCGTTGACGAACGTCGGCGCGATCTTGCTGGAGAGTGAACGCTTCAGCTTCCAGCTCTCGTCGAGCAGCCGGCCAAACTCGCGCAGGTCGCCGTTGCCGACCAGGATCTTCTCACCCTGGTCCACCATCTCGCGCATCGCCTTAAGCTCGGCGGTCTTGGCGCCGACCGTGGCGACCTGCTCGGCAGCGATCTCCGAGGCTGTGCGCGACAGGCCGGTGTAGAGCAGCAGCAGATGCTTCTGCAGGCCGACCAGCCGCTCGGCACGCACCACCAGCGGCGTCACCTCGAACGAGCCGTCGGTGCGGATGTCGATGCGGTTCAGCCCGCCGAACGCCGACTGGATCTGATCCTGGACGCCGACATTCTCCTGCAGCACCTGCTGCTCGACGAAGATCGCCTCCTCCGCCAGCTTGCGCTTGGACACCAGCTCGCCGCGTAGCGCATGCAGGGCGTGCAGAAGCCCGACCGAGAAGGACGAGCTGGACCCGAGGCCCGTGCGCGCCGGCAGGTCGCCGTGATGATGGATCTCGACGCCCTCGTCGATCTTCATCCACTCCAGCACGCCGCGGATCGCCGGATGGGCGATCTCGCTCGGCTGCTGCACCTGCTCGATTTTCGACCAGACGATGCGGCTCTTGAAATCGAAGAACGGCGGCAGATAGCGGCAGTGCAGATAGAGATACTTGTCGATGGTCGTGGCCAGCACCGCGCCGCCGTGCTCCTGGAACCAGGCCGGGTAGTCGGTGCCACCTCCGAAGAAGGAGACGCGTAGCGGGGTGCGGGTGATGATCATCGGACTAGGTCAGCCCTCGCGACCGCAGGAAGCTGCGAACCTGCTCGGCGACGTACTGGCGCGCGCCCGAATCGACGTCCTGGTGGTTGCCGAACGAAAATGCGCCGTCCATCACGGCGTTGGAATGCTTCATGTCGCCGACCACCCGGTGCTCGTACATCTTGAGCGCCGGCTGGCGGGCGATGTTGCCGGCAATGATCGGCCGGGTCTCGACGTGCTTGGCGTTCAGCGCCTTGGTGAGCTCCGTCACCTTGAAACCGGCATTGCCCTTCACCCGAATCGGGAAGCCGAACCACGAGTGATGGCCCTTGGGCGTCTCTTCCTGGAAGTCGAAGAAGTCGCCGTACTGGGCGAGTTCGCGGCGGAACCAGGCCGAGTTCTGGCGCCGCACATCGACGAACTGCTTAAGCTTGGGCAACTGCACCAGGCCCATCGCTCCTGAAAGTTCCATCGGCCGGAGGTTGTAGCCGACGTTCACGAACAGGAAGCGCGGGTCGATGTCGGGATACATCTTGAGCCAGCGATCACGATCCTTGACCTCACGCACCCAGCCGTGGGCGCGCAGTATCCGCATCAGCTCGGCCAGTTCGAAATCGTCGGTGACGGTGATGCCGCCCTCGAGCGTCGTCAGGTGGTGCGAGAAGTAGAAGCTGAACGTGCCGACCCGCCCGAACTTGCCGACCGCCTTGCCGTCGTAATAGGCGCCCAGCGCCTCGCAGCAATCCTCGATCAGGATCAGGTTACGGCGTTTGCAGATGTCGACGATCGCATCCATCGCGCAGGGATTGCCGTAGACCGGCACGATCATCACCGCACGGGTCTTGGGGCCGATCGCCTTCTCGATCTCGTTGGGATCGATGTTGAAGGTCGCCGGATCGATGTCGACGATCACCGGTACCAGGCCGCACTGGATCACCGGCCATACCGTCGTCGACCAGGAAAGCGCGGGCACGATCACCTCGTCACCAGGCTTCAGCCCATCTTTGGTCGCGGGATTGGCCAGCGCGGCAACGGCCAGCAGGTTGGCCGACGAGCCCGAATTGTTCATCACGCCGTCGGTCCAGCCGAAGGTCGTGCAAAACACCTCCTCGAACTTCTTCACCTTGGGGCCCATGGTGACGTAGGTTGAGAGCAGGCATTCGAGCGCCGCGTTGATCTCGCCGGCACTGAAGGTCGGCTCGTGCAGGCGTACGATCGGATTCTTCGGGTCGAACGAGTAACCGAAGTCCGCCGCGCAATAGTCCTCGACGGCCTTGAATACAGCAGCGCGCAACGCGTCTTTGTCCGACATCAACCCCTCGGGCGTTCGAATAATCTTAGAACGGGCCGCGGAATTCCGCGACTTCCGCGCTGTCGACCTTGCCCGGCTGCCAGGCCGGGGCGTTCTCGCCGCGCACCAGCCGATAGGTGGCCTGGGCGATCGACTGCGGCGAGGGATAGTACAGGTTTTCCAGCATCTTGGTCGTCGGGCACGGCGTCGGCAGGTAGCCCAACCGCTTGGCAACAAAATGGCGCCGCTCGCCGATCCGCTCGAACGTTTCGGACAGGATCTCCGACGAGGCGCCGCAGCTTAGCCAGCCGGTGTCGACCACCAGCAGCCGGCCGGTGCGCTCGACCGAGGCGGCGATGGTCGAGATGTCGAGCGGCGACAGCGACACCGGATCGATCACCTCGGCATCGATGGCGGCGTCCTCCAGTAGGTGCTTGGCGCGCACGCATTCCAGCGCCATGTGGCTGATGCCGACGATGGTGATGTCCCTTCCCGGGCTCAGCACGCGCGCCTTGCCGTAGGGGATCTCGTAGCTTTCCTGCGGCACCACGCCCTTCACGTTATGCAGCATGCGGTGCTCGATCATGATCACCGGATTGTCGTCGCGGATCGCCTGGATCAGGCAGCCCTTGGCGTCGTGCGGCGTGGTCGGCGCGACCACACGCAGGCCGGGGATGTGCATGAAGTAGGAGTGGAACGCCTGGCTGTGCTGCGCGCCCTGCCCCCAGCTGCGGCCGATGATGGCACGGATCACCAGCGGCACCTTGTGCGCGCCGGAGAACATGTAGCTCATCTTCGACGCCATGTTGACGATCTGGTTCATGCACAGCAGCACGAAGTCCATGCGCTGGTGCACCTGGATCGGCCGCATGCCCATCAGCGCCGCGCCGATGCCGACGCCGGTCATGGCGTCCTCGGCCAGCGGCACGTCGAAGCTGCGTTCCGGCCCGAACTCCTTGTGTAGGCCGAGCGTGGTTCCGAACATGCCGCGCGCATCGTCGACGCCCTGGCCCATGACGAAGACGCTCGGGTCGCGCGCCATCTCCGACCGTGTCGCCTCGAACACGGCCTCGCCGTACGTCAGCGTACGATTGTCAGCCCGCGAAGACATGGTCATAGACTTCCTGGTCCTCGGGGAAAGTGCTGGCCTCGGCGAAGACGATGGCATCGGCCACCCGCTTCTCCTCCGCCGCTTCGATCGACTTGCGCTGATCCGCCGGCAGCAGGTCGCCGACGATCTTGAGGTTGTCGCCTTCGATCTTGGCGTCGAGCTCGGCGTCAGGCCGGTACTTGTGCACGCGGTCCTCGGTCGGCCCGACGTGATCGCGCCAGCGATAGGTCATGCACTCAAGGAAGCGTGGGCCCTCGCCACGCCGGACGGCAGCGACCGCCGCGCCGGCGCGCTCGTGCAGCTTCATCGGCTCGTGATCCTCGATCAGTTCGGCCGGGATACCATAAGCCTGGCTGCGCACCTGCAAGCCTGGACCGGCGAGGCGGTCCTTCACATGGCTGTAGATGGCGTAGAAGTTGTTCTCGCAGACGAACAGGATCGGCAGCTTCTTGAGCGAGGCGAAGTTCATGCTCTCATGCCAGGCGCCCTCGTCGGTCGCGCCCTCGCCGAAGAAGCAGA
Source organism: Reyranella sp. (assembly GCA_036493235.1). GTDB lineage: Bacteria > Pseudomonadota > Alphaproteobacteria > Reyranellales > Reyranellaceae > Reyranella. The sequence continues at coordinate 1,873 of DASXQC010000807.1, read as the reverse complement.
CCACGATTGCCTTCGACTTCCGCATCTTGAGCGCCAACGCCGCGCCAACCGCGTTGGAGATGCCGGTCGCCACCACCGCCGAGGTGCCCATCATGCCGACCGAGGGATCGACCAGGTGCATCGAGCCCGCCTTGCCGCGGGCGCAGCCATCCACCTTGCCGTACAGCTCGGCCATCATGCGCGGCACGTCCCCGCCCTTGGCGAGGTAGAGCGCGTGACCGCGATAAGTACCGAACAGCACGTCGCTCTTCTCGAGGTGGTCGCAGACGGCCGCCGAGACCGCTTCCTGACCGATGCTGAGATGCACCGGACTCTTGATCTTGTCCGTGGGGTAGAGGCGGATGATCTCCTCCTCTACCCGGCGGATCAGATACATCGAACGGTAGAGGCGGGCCGCGGGGCTGTTTGTACGCTCTTCCATCAGGCCGCTACGTCAACTTTGTGTTTGCAATACCAGCGATACATGGCGCCCAGTCCATCGGCAAGCGGCGTGCGTGCCTTCCAGCCGAGCGCGGCAAGACGGCTGCTGTCGAGCAGCCGGCGCGGCGCACCGTCGGGCATGCTGGAATCGAAAGCGAGCTCGCCCTTGAAGCCGACGGTGCTGGCCATGAGCTCCGCGAGTTCGCGGATCGAGACGTCGATACCGATGCCGACATTGATCGGCTCCGCCGCGGAATAGCGCTCGAGCAGGAAGACGATCGCGTCGGCCGCATCATCGACGAACATCAACTCGCGCCGTGGCTTGCCCGAGCCCCAGATCGAAACTTTCGGCGCATGAGCGTCGCGCGCCTCGATCATGCGCCGCATCATGGCCGGCGCGACGTGGCTCATCATCGGATCGAAGTTGTCGCCCGGACCATAGAGATTGGTCGGGATCACGGTGACGTAGTCGGCGCCGTACTGCTTGCGATAGGTGCCAGCAAGACTCGCAGTCGCGAGCTTGGCGGCGGCATAGGCTTCGTTGGTCGGCTCCGGCGGCCCCTTGCCGACGCTCTCTTCGGCGATCGGCTGCGCCGCGCCGACCGGATACATGCAGCTGCTGCCGAGATTGACCAGGCGCTTCACGCCGGCGCGGTGCGCGGCGTTCACGACGTTGGCACCGATCATCAGGTTGAGGAACAGAAAGTCGGCCGGCAGGGTCGAATTGGCGTGGATGCCGCCAACCTTGGCTGCCGCCATCACGATCGCGTCGGGCCGCGCCTTGTCGAGCCAGCACTCGGTCTCGGCCTGGCGGGTGAGGTCGACCTCTTCGCGGCCGACCGTCAGGATTTCGCAACCCGAAGCGGTAAGACGGCGCACGACAGCTGCGCCAACCATGCCACGATGGCCGGCCACCCAGACGCGCTTTCCGGATAGGTCAAAAACCTTCGAATCCACGGGGTCCCCGCAAGAGGCGGCGGAATGTGACGGCTCACCCCTGCCCGGTCAAGCGGTGGTGGCATATGGCGGCCGCCTGCACTAGGTTGCGGCGCCTCAACGGGAACGGGAAATGGCGCGTCCGCGGGTTTTGATCACAGGCATCACTGGAATGGTCGGCTCACACTTGGCCGATTTCCTGCTCGAAAAGACCGACTGGGACATCGTCGGCATGTGCCGCTGGCGCAGCCCGATGGATAACCTCGGCCATATCGCCCATCGCATCAACGCGGGCGACCGGATGTTCCTGCAGTACGGCGACCTGCGCGACACCATGTCGATCCGCGACGTCGTCGCCAAGGCCAGGCCGGACTACGTCTTCCACCTCGCCGCCCAGAGCTTCCCGCGCACCAGCTTCGATGCGCCGCTCGACACGATGGACACCAATGTGCAGGGCACGGTGCGCGTGCTCGATGCGCTGAAGGAGCACGCACCCAAGGCGGTGATCCATGTCTGC
>DASXQC010000806.1:0-3337 GCA_036493235.1 Reyranella sp. | reverse complement strand
CATTGTGACAGTCGGCGCAGGACTTGCCCGCCGCGCCCGTCTTCTCGCTCCAGAGCGTTTCGCCAGACTGCACGAACAGCATGGCGGGGTTGGAAGTGTCGTCGTCCTGCATCTTCTGCAGAGCCGCGCCCATGTCCTGATAGCCCGAGCGGCGGCCGTCACCCTCGGCCAGTGCCAGCGAGCCCGTGAACACCGCCAGCACGACGGCGGTCGAAGACAAGCCTTTCATGTCACCGTGATGGCGACCTGGTGCTCGGCGGCGAAGCCCTCGTCGCCGCTCCAGCGGAAGGCGATGGTGCCGCTTTCGTTCGCAATGGCCGAGAACGAGACGAAGGGATTGGCGGCGATCGCCGGCGACATCCGCATGCGGAAGATCTCGCGGCCGTTCCAGGTCGCCGTGAAGTCCTGGATGATGTTGCGCGGGATGATGCGGCCGTTGGTGCCGGGCCGATAACCGGTCTCCATCACGTGCATGATCAGCGCCTTGATCTCGACGACCTGACCCTTCTTCGCCGTCTTGGGCGCGTTGACGAGCACGTTGGCCATCAGGTGATGTCCTCGATGCAGGCGGCGATGGTGACGATCACGTCGGCGTGGGCCGACCAGAACTCGCCCTTGCTGGTCTCGGCAACCGCCACGACCTTCTGGCTGTCGGCGAGCTTGATGCGGGTAGCGACTCGCGCCTGCCCGTTGGCCGGCGACAGCCACGCATTGAAGACGTGCGGCTGCGGGTTCTTCTCGTTGAAGATATGGATCGCCTTGACGTGATCGTCGTCCGTCATCGGGCTGTCGACCTTGACCGTGAGCGGTACGGCATTTCCGTTCTCGACCAGCGGCGGGATGTCGAGCGTCACCTTGCCTTCGCGCAAGGGCGCGCCACCAGTTACTTCCTTGATGGCGGCGGCCAATGCTTCCGGCGTCGCGTGCGCGGCGAACGGCACGACGATGACAGCACCGGCAAGGAAGGAGCGTCTCAGCATGTCACTCCTTGAGGCTCGCGAGATAGGCGACCACATCCTCGATCTGCTCGGCGCTGAGGATGGTCTTGCTCTGGAAATTCTTGGCGACCCGCGTGAGGCCGTCCACCCGGAAATAGGGCGGCATGATCGTGTCGGGATTGAGACGCGCCGAATCGGCCAGCCTCGAACGAAGTTGATCGGGCGAGGCGCGCGATCCTGCGCCCGCGAGGTTCGGCGCCAGGTTGCCCTGGAAGCGCTCCTCGGGGATCGGTGCGCTATGGCACAGCAGGCATAAACCGACCGAGCGATTGGCGACGATGGCGCGGCCGCGCGCTATATCGCCCGGCTTGCCGGTCAATGACGGCATCGAATCTCCCTGCGCCCAGGCAATGCCCGGCAGCAGGAACAGCAGCGCACAAAGAGCGCTCTTCATGAGAAGAGCTCGCCGGTGAGCGTGCGGAACCACGCTTCGTCGTTGCTGGCCTCGGCGGCGCGCGCTTCCGGCTTGGCGCCGAGCGGGCTGGTGTCGACCGCACCGGGCAGCGCGGTCAGCAGGCCGTTCTCGGGCCGGTACTTGTTGGTCTCGACGAAGCCCCAGTCGGGCGCCGCGAGGCTGTAGCAGAGATTGTCGAGCTGCAGCTCGTCCGGCGCGCGCTCGCGCAGCTTGGCGACGACTGCCACCGCGCACACCCGGCCCTGCACCGCTGCCGCGTGCGCGGCCTTGGGCATAGCACCCATCAGCGCCGCATCGCCCAGAACATGGATGCCCGGCTGCAAGGTCGATTCGAACGCGACCGGCTCGATCGGGCACCAACCGGTGCGGTCGGCGACGCCGGCACGGGCGGCGATGTCGGCGGCCTTCTGCGGCGGGATGATGTTGGCGACTGTAGCCTTGTAGTCTTCGAAGTCGGTCTTCACCGTCATCGTCGCGGGATCGACCGAGGTGATGTTGCCTCCTGAGCTGAGCGGCACGCGCTCGATCAGGCCGGGATAGAGCTGCGGCCACGCTTCCTCGAACAGATGCTGCTTCGAATAGGTGTCCTTGGCGTCGAGGATCAGCACCTTCGACCGGGGCTTCTTCGCCTTGAGATAATGCGCGATCAGGCTCGCGCGCTCGTACGGTGCCGGCGGGCAGCGATAGGGCGTGGCCGGAACCGCGATCACGATTAGGCCGCCATCGGACATCGCCTCGAGCTGCCGGCGCAGCAGCAGCACCGGCGCGCCGCCGGTCCAGGCATGTGGCATCTTCTCGGTCGCCGCCTCGGTGTAGCCCGGGATCGCGTTCCATTTCATGCCGACGCCGGGCGCGATCACCAGCCGGTCGTACGAGAGCTTGTCGCCGCCTGCGAGCGTGACCGTCCGCGCCTTCGGATCGGCCGCCGCGGCCATCTCCGTCACCACCTTCACGCCCGTCGCGGCAACCGCGTCGTAGGTGAATTCCTGCTGTGCCGGATCGCGCAGGCCGGCGATCACCGAATTGCTGAACGGCGAGGCGCTGAAGCTTTTGCCGCCGGTGACGAGGGTGACCTGCAGGTTCGCGTCGAGCTTCCGCATCTCGCGCGCACAGGCGACGCCGGCGAAGCCGCCGCCCACGACGACGACTTTCGCGGCCCCTTGAGCGGAAACGACCGCCGGTGCGAGGCCGGCGGTCGCCAAAAACTTGAGGACGGTACGACGGGTGGCCGTGTCAGGCTCCCTTCTTCAGATCCTGATTCATCAGCGGCAGGATGCGCACACGCTTGCCCGTCGCCTTGTGGATCGCATTCAGCACCGACGGCGCTGCCACCGCAATGGTAGGCTCGCCGACGCCGCCCCAGAAGTCGCTGGTCGGGACCTGCACGGCCTCGACCCGCGGCATCTCGTCCATGCGCATCACGTTGTAGCTGTCGAAGTTGGTCTGCTCGACGGCGCCGTCCTTGAGCGTGATCTCGCCGTAGAGCGCGGCCGAGAGCCCGTAGACGAACGAGCCCGCGACCTGGCGCTCGACCTGCGCCGGATTCACGACATGGCCAGGGTTGGTCGCCGCCGTGATCTTGTGGATCTTGAGCACGCCGTCGGCGCTCACCGAGACTTCGGCCACGCCGGCGACATAGCTGCCATAGCCCATGATCTGCGCGATGCCGTGGAAGTGGCCGTCCGGCAATGGCTTGCCGTAGCCTGCCTTGTCGGCAGCGGCCTTCAGCACGGCGGCATACTTGGGCTTCAGCATCTTGAGGCGGAAGGCGAGCGGATCCTGCCCCGCGGCCTCGGCCAGCTCGTCCATGAAGCATTCCATGTAGACGGCGTTCTGGTTGGTGTTCACGCCGCGCCAGAAGCCCGGCGTGAGGTGCGGGTTGCGCATGGCGTGGTCGACCAGCAGGTTCGGCACAGTGTAGCCG